>NZ_JBSRLA010000040.1:0-34856 GCF_055149105.1 Desulfosalsimonas sp.
ATTTCTCAGAATTTCACGTACGGCCAAGTACGCTGCATTCTTCGAAATTGCGCAAGCCTTGATCTTGAACTTTTTACAGCGCCATCTGAAATCAGACTTCCAAGGAAGCCCTTGGCCGCAGCCCAGGACCGAACACTGCAAATAACTTTTTGCCGCATGCTTAAAAGTTTTGATTTTATTTTTTTGAACCTTGAACCTTGAACTTTGAACCTTGAACGAAGTTATTTAGAAGCTTTTTACGGTGCCATCAATTGTCAGGATAACAGGAACTCAAATGATAGCAGAAATTATTTCAACCGGAGACGAGGTGCTGACCGGCACGGTGGTGGATGCCAATGCCGCCTGGATCGCAGGCCGCCTTTATGAAACCGGCATTGCCGTGGGCCGTCATGTGTGCGTGGGCGATGACATGGAGCGTTTGACAGACGTGCTTTTCGAAACCGGGCAGCGGGCCGATATCGCCATTGTTACCGGCGGGCTGGGGCCCACCGTGGATGATATCACCGCTTCGGCCGCAGCCCGGGCCGCCGGGGTGGAAATGGAGCGCAACAACCAAGCCATGGCCTACATGGAAGCGTTTTTCAAACGCTTTGACCGGCCGGTTTCCGATTCTGACGCAAAACAGGCCCTGCTGCCGCAAGGTGCTTCGCCTTTGCTCAATTCCGTTGGCACGGCCCCGGGTTTTACCCTAAAGATCGGCAATTGCCGGTTTTTCTTTTTGCCCGGGGTGCCTTTTGAGATGCGGCAGATGATGGCCGATCATGTGATTCCCAGCCTTGAGGCGGATGCAGCCAGAAACGGCACCGGCAGTTTTTACCGGGAAAAGCGGCTGTCTTTGTTCGGTCTGCCCGAGGCCCATGTCAACGAGCGGCTCGCTGACTTGACAGGATCATTAGACGATGTAAAACTAGGTATGCTGGCCGAATTTCCTGTGATCCACGTCAAACTCGCAGCCTCGGGAACAGATAACAGTGCCCTGGATTCCGCAGTCAGCGTGGCCGCAGACCGGGTGCGCGAGCGGGTGGGCGATTATGTCTTCTCCGAGACCGGCCAGAGCATGGAAGAGGTGGTGGGCGAGCTTTTGGCCCGGCAATCCGCAACCCTGGCCCTGGCCGAATCCTGCACCGGGGGCATGATCGCCAGCCGGATCACCAATGTGGCCGGAAGCTCCCGGTATTTTCTCAGCTCGGTGGTGACCTATTCCAATGACGCCAAAATGCGCATGCTCGGGGTCTCGGCCCATACCCTGGAAACTTTTGGCGCGGTGAGCGAACAAACCGCCCGGGAAATGGCAGAGGGGGCAAGGCGCGTGGCCAATGCGGATTACGCGGTTTCTGTCACCGGCATTGCCGGTCCCGGCGGGGGTACGGCAGAAAAACCCGTGGGCACGGTTTGCATAGGGCTTTGCGGCCCGGAGCAGAGCTTTGCCAGGCAATACAAATTTCCGTTTGAAAACCGGATGGCCAATAAGCGCATATTTGCCGAAACCGCACTGAATCTTTTGCGCAAAACATTGATTTCACAACTTTGAAGCACGAACAAGGATGACATATGGGATGGCTTGGAAAAATGGTTGGCGGCACCATTGGATTTGCTTTGGGCGGACCCCTGGGCGCCATCGGAGGGGCGGCTCTCGGGCACCTGATGGATGCCGACAATGGCCAGCAGCAGCGGGTGCTGCCCAATGAGGCGCAGATGTCGTCCCAGGGAAAGGCACAATTGACCTTTTTTGTGGCGGCATTTTCCATGCTGGCAAAGCTGGCCCGGGTGGACGGGCAGGTCACGGATGAGGAAATGGCTTCCATCCGCAGATTCATGGCCCAGGATCTGCACCTCAATGCCGAAAGCCGCCAGATGGCGGAAAAAATATTTTACACGGCTTTAAATGCGCCCCAGACTTTTGACGACTTTGCCCTGCAGTTCTACCAGCAGTTCCATGACCGGCCCGAGCTTCTGGAGTTGATGATCGATATTCTGCTTCGGGTCTCGGTGGCAGACGGCACCATGGACAAAAGCGAAGAGGCGCTCATTGAAACCGCGGTGCGCACCTTCCGGCTGCCGGATGCGGATTATCAGAACATGAAGTCGCGATACGTATCGGTTTCAGAAAAATATTATTCCGTGCTCGGGGTCAGTCCGTCTGATGACAATGATACCATCAAAAAGCAGTACCGCAAGCTGGTGCGGGACTACCATCCCGACACCATTGCCTCCAAGGGGCTGCCCGAGGAATTTGTCCGGTTTGCCCATGACAAGTTTCGGGAAATCCAGGAGGCCTGGGAAGCCATTGAAAAGGAAAGAAATCTGTAAAAATAGGGGAGGTTTCATTGCTGACCATTCGTTCGGGCGATCCAAAGGCGATCAAGACCGATCTCATGCTGCTGCTTGTCTGCGAGGACACGGCGCTATACAACGATGCAAAAATGCTGGCGCTCATTGACCAGGGGCGGCAATATCCCGAGTTTTCCGGAAAATCCGGCGATGAGATGATCCTTTATGCACCGGCCGGGACAAAGGCGCAGCGGGTCATGCTGGCGGGCCTGGGCAAAGCCGGGGATGTTACGGCGGAAAGCCTTCGCCGGGCTGCGGGAAAAGCCGTTGGCAGGGCCGTGAACGCGGATATGTCCGGTCTTCTGATCTGCATGCCCGAGGCCCGGGCCTGCGGCGTGGAGCCCGGGGACGCGGCCGAAGCCCTGATGGAAGGCGCTGTTTTGGCCAATTACCGCTTTGATTTTTACAAAAAGGAAAAACTCCATAATGCACTGAAATCCATTGCGTTTGCCGTTGCCAAGGATTTTGCCGGCCAGGCCCGGAGCCTGGCGCAGAAAACCGAAATCGTCTGCAAAGGCACCCACATGGCCAGAAACTGGGTGAGCATGCCGCCCAATGACAAGCGGCCGGCACGCTTTGCCCGCTCCATTGTCAAGGCGGCTGAAAAACATCCCCTGGAGGCCGTTGTCCTGGATAGCGGTGATCTGCGGAAAAACAAGATGCAGGCGCTTCTGGCCGTGGCCGCCGGAAGCAGCGGCCGGCCCCAGATGGTGATTCTCGACTACAAGCCCGAAACATGGGATCAGACAGTGGTGCTTGTGGGCAAGGGTGTGACATTTGATTCCGGCGGTATTAACTTAAAGCCGGCATCGGGTTTGGAAACCATGAAGCAGGACATGGCCGGGGCCGCGGCCGTGGCCGCAACCATGATTGCAACAGCCCGGACCGGCTCCGGCAAGCGGGTGGTGGGGGTGATGCCCCTTGTGGAAAACATGCCTTCGGGCAATTCCTATAGGCCGGGCGATATCGTCAAAACCGCATCCGGCAAAAGCGTTGAAATCGGCAACACCGATGCCGAGGGCCGGATGATTCTGGCAGATGCACTTCATTACGCCATCGGCCAGTACAGACCGGATGTGGTCATTGACATGGCCACCCTCACAGGCGCCTGCGTCGTGGCCCTGGGCGAAAAGATCGCTGGTGTGTTTTCCACGGATACGGACCTGGCAGAGGCCATTTCACAGGCGGGTCAAAAAACCCACGAGCGGTGCTGGTCCATGCCCATGCCCGAAGATTACCGGGAAAACCTGAAAAGCGATTTTGCAGACCTGAAAAACGTGGGCAAAAACCGCTATGGCGGGGCCATTGCAGCGGCATTGTTTTTGTCTGAATTCACCAAAGGTTCGCGCTGGGCCCATATCGATATTGCCGGTCCGGCTTATGCGGCCAAGGGAAACGACTATTGCGGGCCCGGGGGCACGGGCTTCGGGGTTCGGCTGCTTTGCCGCGTGATTGAAAATCTGTAACCTTAAAAAGGACGGTCTCCAAATTGGAATTCAAAAAGGTACTGGTCACGGGCGCGGCCGGGTTTATCGGGTATCATCTGGCCGCCCGTCTGGCAGATGAAGGCAAAACCGTTGCAGGATTGGACAACCTCAACGCCTATTACGACGTGGAGCTCAAAAAGGCCCGTTTAAGACGGCTTGAACAAAAGCCCGGGTTTTCCTTTCACCGCATTGATCTGGAAGACCGGGATGCGTTAAACCGTTTGTTTACCGAGGGCAAGTTTGACGTGGTGGTCAACCTGGCCGCCCAGGCCGGGGTGCGCTATTCCCTGGAAAACCCCCATGCCTACGTGGACGCCAACCTGGTGGGATTTGTCAATCTGCTGGAATGCTGCCGCCATTTTAACGTTTCCCACTTTGTTTTTGCCTCGTCGAGCTCCGTATACGGGGCCAATACCAAAATGCCGTTTTCCGTTCATGACAACGTGGACCATCCGGTTTCCCTGTATGCGGCCAGCAAAAAGGCAAATGAACTCATGGCCCACACCTACAGCCACCTTTACGGGATGCGCTGCACGGGCCTGCGTTTTTTTACCGTTTACGGGCCCTGGGGCCGGCCGGATATGGCGCTTTTCCTGTTTACCCGGGCCATACTGGAGGGCAGACCCATCCAGGTATTCAATCACGGCCGCATGCAGCGGGACTTTACCTATATTGACGATATCATCGAAGGCGTGGTCCGGGTCATGGGCAAACTGCCGGAGCCGGACCCGGACTGGAGCGGGGACAGCCCGGATCCGGGCACCTCGTATACGTCTTACCGGGTCTATAATATCGGCAACAATCGTCCGGAAAAGCTCATGGATTTTATTCGTGTACTCGAAGAGGTCCTGGGAAAAGAGGCGGAAAAAGAGTATCTGGACCTGCAGCCCGGAGATGTGCCGGCGACGTGCGCAGACATTGACGATTTATACAATGCCGTGGGATTTCGGCCAATGACGTCCATCCAGGAAGGCATCCAACGGTTTGTGGACTGGTATCGGGATTATTACAGCGTATCGCTGCCATGAACAAAACCCTGATTGCCATCGGAATCGCCATTGCCGTCATCGGTGTTTTCTGGCCGTGGATTGCCCGGCTTCCCGTCGGGCGGCTGCCCGGAGACATCATCATTGACCGGCCCGGGCTGAAACTCTACATTCCCGTGACCACCATGATTGTCATCAGCGTGGTGATATCTGTTGTTCTCTGGATTTTGCGGAAATAGGGGAAAGAAAAAAATGGTACGCCCGGCAGGATTCGAACCTGCGACTTTCAGCTCCGGAGGCTGACGCTCTATCCCCTGAGCTACGGGCGCACACGGCATGAAACATAAAAGATCGTTTTTCAGAAGTCAAGCAGGAATTGCAGGCCGCCGGCAATGATTGTGGGCAAGGGTCAAAAATGCCCGCTTTTACACGGGTTCCGGCGCCCCGGCGCCTTCCAGGGCCGCCTTTGCTTCCCCCACCACGTAAAGTGACCCCGCAACACAGATCAGATCCGTGTCTGCTGTGGTCTCCATGGCGTAAAACACCGCATCCCTGACACTTTCGACAATCTCCACATGATCGGTGAGTTTTTTTACCCCGGCTTCGATCACCCGGGTCGGCAGACTTCTGTCGATCACCGGCCGGGTCACGATAACCCGCTGGCACAGGGGCACCAGGGTGTTGAGCATGGCCTGACAGGGCTTGTCATCGAGTATGCCGATGACAAGGGTGATGTTTTTGTTCGGAGCCGTATCCGAGAGAAAGGCCGCAAGCCTTCTGGCGGCAATCAGGTTGTGGGCCCCGTCGAGGATCATGGGCGGGGTGGTGTCAACCATCTCCAGGCGTCCAGGCCACCGGACATTTGCAAGGCCGTCCTTGATGTCAGACACATCAATGGCAGTGCCCTGATCCATGAGCACTTCGCAGGCCGCCAGCACCAGGGCGGCGTTGTCGAGCTGGTGTATGCCTTGCAAAGAAGAGCGCATGTCGGTCCACTTGTGATCAATACCCGTGTAGGTGAAGCTGAAGTTGCCGGCATCGGCTTTGGGACTGCGTCTTACCCGAAAATCCTTGCCTTTGCGGAAAACCGGCGCATTGTTGCGCGCTGCTGTCTTTTCAATGACCTCAATGGCCGATTTCTGGTGTACCCCTGTGATCACCGGGGTGTCGGGCTTGATGATCCCGGCTTTTTCACCGGTGATCTGGGCGATGGTGCTTCCCAGGTAAAACCGGTGTTCCAGGGAAATGTTGGAAATGATGCAGAGTCTGGGCTGCAAAATGTTTGTGGCATCCATGCGCCCGCCCATGCCGGTTTCGATTACGGCCCAGTCCACCTCAGCCCTGGCAAAGGCGTATAAGGCCATGGCCGTGGTATACTCGAAAAAGGTGGCCTCGCGCTCTTTCGGGGCCGCAGCTTTGGCGGCATGCCAGGCATTTACCACTTCCTGATCGGAGATGTATTGGTTGTTGATGCAGATGCGTTCGTTAAACCGCACCAGGTGGGGCGATGTGTAGAGCCCCACCCGCAGGCCGGCAGCCTGCAGGATAGCCGCCAGTGCAGAGGCAATAGAGCCCTTGCCGTTGGTTCCGGCCACGTGGATGCAGGCAAATTTGCGTTCCGGCCGGTCCAGGGCTTTGAGCATGGCATCGATGATGTCCAGGCCCAGTTTGATGCCGAACCGGCGCAGGCCAAACATTTCTGCCAGGCATTTGTGATATTGGCTTTGGGTCATTGATTTTTCCCGTTACAGGTGCGTAAAAAACCCGGAAGCCGTCAGTGCCTTCCGGGTTTTTTGATCAATATGGTACTTTCTTTCATTTTCATGCTTTGGTCCTGCCGGCATCAAGATCTGCGGGTTCGCATCCGCTTTTTGGCTTCTGCAATCCGCTGCCGCCGCTGGGCTTCACGCTTCTTGCGGCGTCTGTACTCGCTGGGTTTTTCGTAGTTCTTCTTGAGCCGCAAACGCTTGAACAGACCGTCGTTCTGAATTTTTTTCTTCAGAATGCGCATGGCCTTCTCAAGGTCGTTGTCTTCCACTTTGACCGCGATTTCCTTCAAATATTTCAACCCCCTTTACAAAGAAATTTAGTTACGCTGTATTCTAATATTTTCTATAAAAATGTCAAACCTTCGTGGACCATGCCGCCGGCTTGCGGCCGGTTCGGATCTGATGCCGGTTTATCTGCTGCAGTGTTACTTGGGAAGCTTGGAGACCAATTCGTCTGCCACTTCCGGAACGCTGTTTTTGCCGTCCAAGGTGATGTAGGTCATGGACGGATCGTTTTCCGCCAGATCCCGGAAATAATAGGCAGCTGCAAGGGTGCCGGTTTCATCGTCATAATAGATGCCGTGGCGCTTGTCAATGGCGGCTTCATCCTGGTCATCCGAGCGGGTCTGCAGCTCGCCGCCGCACACCCGGCACTTGTCGCCGTCGGGCTTGATGGCATCGATGAAGATGTTGTTGGGATGGTTGTTGTCATTGACGCAAAGACGGCGGCCCATGATGCGGTTTTTGGCGATTTCCCGGTCCAGCTCGATTTCCACAACGATATCCAGGTTCATGCCGGCTTGTTTCAGGGCTTCGTGGAGCTTGACAGCCTGGTTTTTGTTTCTCGGAAAGCCGTCGAGCAGCCAGCCGTTTTTGCAGTCGTCTTCCTTGAGCCTGTCGAGGATCATGGGGATGGTGATGTCATCGGGCACCAGTTCGCCCTTGTCAATATAGGCCTTGGCCTGCTTGCCCATTTCTGTTCCGCCCTTGATGTTTTCGCGGAAAATGGCCCCGGATTCAATGTGGGGGGTCTTGAATTTTTCCTTGAGAATGGCTCCCTGTGTTCCTTTTCCGCTCCCGTTGGGTCCGAAAAACAAAATGTTCATCGCCTTTTTCTCCTTTTGCCCAAGGTTGATGTCAAAAACATGCGATTCAATACATTATCTGTACGCCGGATTACATTTTATCCGTTTGCAAAATTTTTTTATATATTAAAATGATGGCATTATGTCAAGCATCCTTTTGAGTTTCAACGATTTTCCGGGCCAGTTCCAGGGCCTGTTCCCTTGATGCGATACAGCCCGCCAGCCGGTTTTCCTCAACCTTTGCCAGAATTTCGGCAAACAGGGGCGAGGGCGAAAGGCCCAGTTCGCCCATCAGGTCATGGCCGGTGAGCAGCCGGGGCCGGGTGCAGGCCGGCAGATACACGGTGCGGTAACGCTCAAGCAGGCCGGCGGCAAAATCCATAAACTGCGTATCCGTGTATTTTTTTTTGCCGGCCATGTCAGCGGCTGCCAGCATCAGCAGGTCAGGCGTGTGGGGCCGGGTTTTGATGAAAAACCGGGTCATCGCCCGGGTGGTGAGTGCATCGCGCTGTTGGGCCGTGTAAAGAAAAAGCGGCCGGATGTGATGGCGGATCAGAAAGGTGACATAACCGGCATCAGCGCAGGAAAATCTCAGGCGGCGGCAGATCTGTCCGGCCATTTGCGCCCCGGCCCGGGGGTGATGATAAAAATGGATGCGGCCCTGGTCATCTGTTGTTCGGGTCTGGGGCTTTCCGATATCATGGAGCAGGGCGGCATATTTGAGCAGTTCCACGGCTGACGGGAATGTCAGCAATCCCGCGTTTTTCCTGTCTGTGGTCAGGGCAGGGCGGTTTTGGTGCAGCATCTGCTCCAGTCCCCTGTATACCGCCATTGTGTGGTCAAATACGTTAAATTCATGGTGCCGGTTCTGTCCGCAATTTTTCAGAGCTTCGATTTCCGGAAACAGGTTTCCCAGAAGTCCGGCCCGGTCCATCTGAGAAATCCATTGTGCCGAATCCCGGGTTTGGAGGATTTTTTGCCATTCATCCCGGATTCGCTCGCCTGCCACCAGCCGGATTTGCGCGGCTTTTTGGGAAACCGCTGCAAGAGTTTCCGGATCAATGGCAAATCCGAGGGTTGCGGCCATGCGAAAGGCCCGCAACAGGCGCAGGGGATCATCATCCAAAACCGTTTTGCCGGTCATGCGGATCACCCTGCGGTCAAGGTCTTTGCGGCCGCCGGCCGGATCAATGAGCCGGCCGGATGGCAGGGATACAGCCATGGCATTGATTGTAAAATCCCTGCGCAACAGATCTTCGGAAATGGTTTGCCCCTGGATGGCAGCAATGTCAAAAACATGGCCGGCGCTGACCACCCGGTGGATAATTTGCTTTTTTTTGCCCAAAACCACGACCCGGCTTCCTTCAGCTTCTGCAATGGCCCGGGCCAGGCCGGCTGGGTCGCTTTCCACGGCCAGGTCCCAGTCTGCGCAAGGACGGCAAAGCAGCTGATCCCGGACGGTTCCCCCAACCAGATAGACGCCGGATTGTTCCGGGATCTGTGAAAGAAGCGGCTGCGGCAAAAATTTGGTATTGATCAAAGGCATTTTTTCATATATGGAGTTATTCTTTTCGCGCTTTAGGGTTGTTTTCCCGGGGGGACCCGCTGTTCGGATCGGATTATTGATTCATAGCTTAAAAACAGGGTGCGTGCAATGGGCAGGCAACAGACATCCCCGGAACAACCCTCCCGGCTGATCAAAATCGGGGTGACCGGGGGGGTGGGTTCCGGCAAATCCCTGGTCTGCCGGCGCCTCCAGGAGTCGGGCGTACCTGTTGTCAGCGCGGACCAGTTGGCCAGGCAGGCGGTTGAGCCCCATACCCGGGCCCACAAACAGATTGTCGAGCGGTTCGGCAAAGAGATCCTTGCGGCTGACGGCACCATTGACCGGCCCCGGCTGCGGCAGATCATCACTCAGGACGAGGCGGCCCGCAGGGACCTTGAAAGCTATGTCCACCCTGAGGTGGGCGTGCAGATGCAGGCGCATTTCAGGTCAGCGGCCGCGCAGGGCGCATGGCTGGCGGCAGCCGAAGTTCCCCTGCTGTTTGAAGCCGGCCTGCAGGACCAGTTTGATGCGGTGATTCTGGTTTCCGGCGATACCGAGGTTCGTATCAACCGGATCATGCAGCGAGACAATGTAAGCCGGCAGCAGGCCCAATCCCTGATGCACATCCAGATGAATGAAGCCCAAAAGCGGCGGATGTCTGATTTTATCATTGAAAACAACGGAAGCCTTGATGAAATGCATGGCCAGGTGGACCGGGTACTGGAAAAACTTGCGGAAAAGTATAAAAAAATAGGCGAAAATGGTTGACAGGACCTTTTATCTGACTTATTGGTAAACAAAACGCTCCTGCCTCCTGGACGTTTGTTTTGCGCGAATCCTTCTTCAACATCTTAAAAACCAATCAGGCCTCATAATACCTAAAGTTTTAAGAAGACACATAATTTCTATATCCGGCTTTGCAGCTTTCCTGTTGTTCGTTTTACAGTTTTGTCTCTGTTGCCGGCAATGCGCAGGGCTTCAAACATCCGGCTCCATCCGGGTGAAACACCGCAGGATCACTGCACGCCTGACATACAACCCAATTTTGAAATGAATCGGAGAAAACACAGGAATGGGATTACATGAACATCGTTGAACTGAAAAACAAAAAAATCAATGAACTGACCCGGATGGCCAAGAAGTTTAACATTGAAAACGTCGGCCGGATGCGAAAGCAGGAGCTGATTTTTTCACTGCTTCAGGCCCACATTGAAAAAAACGGCCTCATCTACGGAGAGGGCACCCTGGAAATTTTGCCTGACGGTTTCGGTTTTCTGCGGTCCCATGACTGCAATTACCTTCCGGGCCCGGATGATATCTATGTGTCGCCTTCCCAGATCCGCCGGTTCAGTCTTAAGACCGGAGACACGGTCTCCGGCCAGATCCGTCAGCCAAAGGACTCGGAACGCTATTTTGCCCTGCTCAAGGTGGAAGCCATCAACTTCGAGGAGCCCGACGCCGCCCGGGACAAGATCCTGTTTGACAATCTCACGCCCCTGTTTCCGGAAAAAAAGGTAAAGCTCGAGCGGGAGCCGGACAATTACTCCATGCGGATCATGGACCTGATGACCCCCCTGGGATTCGGCCAGCGCGGTTTGATTGTCTCCCCGCCCCGTACCGGAAAGACCATGCTGCTCAAAAACATTGCCAACAGTATTATCGGCAACCACAAAAACGTGGTTCCCTTTGTGGTGCTCATTGATGAACGGCCCGAGGAAGTCACTGACATGCAGCGTTCCGTGGATGCGGAGGTGGTTTCCTCCACATTTGACGAGCCGGCTGAGCGTCATGTGCAGGTGGCGGAAATGGTGGCTGAAAAGGCCAAACGCCTGGTGGAGCACAAAAAGCACGTGGTGATCCTGCTCGACAGCATCACCCGCCTGGCCCGGGCCTACAACATGACCGTACCCTCCAGCGGCAAGCTGCTTTCCGGCGGTGTGGACGCCAATGCCCTGCACCGGCCCAAGCGGTTTTTCGGCGCAGCCCGAAATATCGAGGAAGGCGGCAGCCTCACGGTGATTGCCACGGCCTTGATTGATACGGGAAGCCGCATGGACGAAGTGATTTTCGAGGAATTCAAGGGCACCGGCAACATGGAGCTGCACCTTGACCGCAAACTTTCCGACCGCCGCATGTACCCGGCCATTGACATCAACCGCTCCGGCACCCGCAAGGAAGAACTGCTGCTTGATGCCGACGCGCTTAACCGTGTCTGGATCCTGCGCAAGCTGCTCTCTCCCTTAAATCCTATTGACAGTCTTGAATTTTTGCTCGATAAGATGAAGGGCACAAAGACCAACAAGGAATTTCTCGACGCAATGAATTCCTGAAAATCTTGAACGTTGAACCTTGAACGTTGAACCTTGAACCCGAACCAACGCTGAGGTGTTTGAAATGAAAAAAGCGATTCATCCGGAATACAAAACCACTACCATCCGGTGTGCCTGCGGCAACGAGGTGACCGTCGGTTCCACCCGCGAGGATATCTCCGTTGAAATCTGCTCCCAGTGCCATCCGTTTTACACCGGCAAGCAGAAGCTGGTGGACTCGGCCGGCCGCATTGAGCGGTTCCGCCGCAAGTATGCCAAATTTCAGCAAGACGACAAGAAATAATCAGGATTTACACGGTTCATGTTAGAACGACTCGACGGCATAGAAAGACGCTATCAGGAGCTTGAAAGCCTGCTTAGCGATCCGGAAGTGGTGGGCAACCGCGAACTGTATCCCAAATATGTTCGCGAGCATTCCGAGCTGGGAAAGATCGTGGAGGTCTACCGGGAATACGACCGGGTATGCCAGGAACTCGATCAGAGCCGGGAACTGCTTTCAGATCAGGACCCGGAGATAAAAGAACTGGCCAGAAACGAGATCGACAGCCTGGAGCAGGAAAAAGACCGCCTGGAACAGGACCTCAAAAAGCTTCTGATTCCCAAGGATCCCAATGACGACAAAAACGTGATCCTGGAAATCCGGGCGGGTACGGGCGGCGAGGAAGCCGGCCTTTTTGCCAATGATCTGTTTCGCATGTACACGCGCTATGCCGAGGCCAAGAACTGGAAAATCGAGTTGATGGACGCCAACTGGAACGACTCGGGCGGGCTCAAGGAAGTCATTGCCATGGTCAAGGGACAGGGGGCCTTCAGCCATCTGAAATATGAAAGCGGCACCCACCGGGTCCAGCGCGTTCCGGCCACCGAGGCCCAGGGACGGATCCACACCTCTGCCGTGACCGTGGCGGTTCTGCCTGAGGCTGAGGATGTGGAAGTCCATATCGATCCCAGTGAAATCCACGTGGATGTGTTCCGCTCCAGCGGGCCGGGCGGCCAGTCGGTGAATACCACGGATTCCGCGGTTCGCCTGACACACCTGCCCAGCGGACTGGTTGTGATCTGCCAGGATGAAAAGTCCCAGCACAAAAACAAGGCCAAGGCCATGAAAGTGCTGCGAGCCCGGCTCTTTGATATCCAGCTCCAGGAGCAGAACGACAAGATTTCCCAACAGCGGCGCAACCAGGTGGGCAGCGGCGACCGCAGCGAGCGGATCCGCACCTATAATTTTCCCCAGGGCCGGGTGACCGACCACCGCATCGGCCTGACCCTCTACAAGCTGGAACAGGTGCTTCAGGGGGCTTTGGACGAAATCATCGACGAGCTGGCCACTTTTTACCAGGCGCAGGCATTACAAAATGAGCAAACCCAGTCCCCGGAAAATGCCCACATGGACCGTGCTTGACGCCCTGCAGTGGACAGCCGGATATTTTGACACCCACGGAATCGACTCCCCCAGACTGACAGCAGAGATTCTTCTGGCCGCGGTGCTGCAGACCACGCGCATTGATCTTTACATGCGCCATGATCAGCCCCTGGCAGAAGAAGAACGGGCTGCTTTCCGCCAGATGATCCGCCGCCGGGTCAGCCGTGAGCCGGTGGCTTATATACTGGGTGAAAAGGAGTTTCTGGGCCGCAGCTTTACCATTACACCTGATGTGTTGATTCCCAGACCCGAAACCGAGCACCTGGTGGAAGCCGTACTTGAGCGCCTGCCGGAAGATGACGGTCACAGCCGAAAAATTCTGGACCTGGGCACCGGCTCCGGGGCCATTGTTGTCTGTCTTGCCGCACAAAGGCCCGGAAACCGATATTTCGCCGTGGACCGTTCGCTTGCCGCTCTGCAGGTGGCACGGAAAAACGCCGCAGCCCATAAGGTGGCCGGTCTTATTGATTTTTTCGCCGGCAGCTGGTTGTCTCCGGTAAATGCCGGTTGTGCCGGTTTTGACATGATTGTCTCCAATCCGCCTTATATTCCGTCTGCCCTGTTCGGTGATCTGCAGCCGGAAGTGGGGCAATACGAACCCCGCATGGCACTGGACGGTGCTGAAGACGGGCTTTGTGCCATCTCGCAGCTTGTGGCCGAAGCACCGGGTTATATGTCGGCGGGCGGATTTTTGCTCATGGAAATCGGCTGGGACCAGAAAGCAGCGGTTGAAAAACTTTGCCTGGAGGCAGGGGATTATACCCCGGCCGAATTTGTGCGGGATTACGGCGGTCATGACCGGGTGGCGATCCTGCAGAAAAAACCGATCCCGGCCCCGGACGCCCTGGAATGCCCATAAAAAACATTGCGATCCCGGACGGGTTTTGCTATAGATACTCATTTTATGAATTAACGACGCACGCCCTTTGACCGGCGGCCTCGGTGCTTTGGCATAAAGTCGGCAGCCGGGAGGATAAGGGCGGAGGAATCCAAAACCGAAGCAAAAGGAGTGTTGTCAATGGCCTATGTAACAATGAAGGAACTGCTTGAATCCGGTGTCCATTTCGGCCACCAGACCCGCCGCTGGAATCCCAAGATGAAAAAATACATTTTCGGGGCCAGAAACGGCATCTACATCGTTGATCTGCAGCAGACGGTCCGGATGTTTAAGACCGCCTATGATTTCGTGGCCAACACGGTGGCAAACGGCAAAAGCGTTCTGTTTGTGGGCACCAAGAAGCAGGCCCGGGAATCGATCTACGAAGAAGCCAACCGGTGTGAAATGTATTATGTGCACAACCGCTGGATCGGCGGCATGCTCACCAACTTTCCCACGGTCAAAAAGAGCATCGAGCGGCTCAATTATCTCAATACCATCGAAAATGACGGATCCATTAACCTGTATCCCAAAAAGGAACGGGTGAAAATGCTAAAGGAGCGGGCCAAGCTGGACAGCAACCTCGGCGGTATCCGCACCATGAAATCGCTTCCCGGCGCCATGTTTGTGGTGGATCCCAAAAAGGAGGGCATTGCCGTGCGTGAAGGACTCCGTCTGGGCATCCCCGTGGTGTCCGTGGTGGACACCAATTGTGATCCGGATCTTATTGATTATGTGATCCCCGGCAATGATGACGCGATCCGCTCCATCCGGCTGATCACCTCCAAGATTGCTGATGCCGCCATTGAAGGCGCCCAGCGCAGGGAAGAGAAAATGCAGGCCGAAAAAGACAAGCAGACCGAGGAATCCCGGACCCAGGCGGGTGGAAAAGCCGAACGCCGCGTGGAGACCCAGGATGAAGAAGGGCCGGTGGTGGAAGTGATTCGCAAGGCATCCGCGGCCAAGCCCCAGGCACCGGCTCAGGAATCGGAACAATCTGAAGAAGCTGTGAATACAGGAGAGTAATGATGGCAACAATTAGTGCTGATATGGTAAAGCAACTCCGCGACCGTTCGGGCGCGGGGATTATGGACTGCAAGGAGGCCCTGAGCGAGTGTGACGGGGATATGGAAAAAGCCGCTGACTACCTTCGCAAAAAAGGCCTGGCCACCGCTAAAAAACGGTCAGGGAAAGTGGCCGGCGACGGTGTGATTCAGTCCTATATACACATGGGCGGCAAGATCGGGGTGCTCGTGGAAGTCAACTGTGAAACCGATTTTGTGGCCAAGACCGATGAATTCAAGGAATTTGCCAAAAACATCGCCATGCACATTGCCGCCTCAAGTCCGCTCGGCGTTGTTCCCGAAGACATCCCCGAAGACCTGGCCGAGCGGGAAAGGGAAATTTACCGTCAGCAGGTACTGGAGATGGGCAAGCCGGAAAACGTGGCCGAAAAGATCGTTGAAGGCAAGATGAACAAGTTTTACAAGGAATCCTGCCTGATGAACCAGCTCTACATCCGGGATACCAATTTGACCATCTCAGATGTGCTAAACGAGATGATTGCCAAGACCGGGGAAAAAATTACCATTAACCGGTTTGCCCGTTTTCAGATCGGAGAAAGCTGAAAATCTTGAACCAGGCCAAATACCAGCGCGTATTACTGAAGCTTAGCGGCGAAGCCCTGATGGGCGACGGCCACTACGGCATCCACCCCGAAACCCTGGGGTATGTGGCCCAAGAGGTCAAATCCGCGGTGGATCTCGGGGTGGAAATGGCCGTGGTGGTCGGCGGGGGCAACATTTTCCGGGGCATGGCCGGCAGTTCTCAGGGCATGGATCGGGCGTCGGCCGACTATCTGGGCATGCTGGCAACTGTCATGAACAGCCTGGCCCTGCAGGAGGCCCTGGAAAAACTCGATATTCCCACCCGGGTGCTTTCAGCCATATCCATGCACCAGGTGGCCGAGCCCTATATCCGCAGAAGGGCGGTCCGGCACCTGGAAAAAAAGCGCGTGGTCATATTTGCCGCAGGCACCGGCAATCCTTATTTTACCACGGATACGGCAGCTGTGCTCCGGGCTGCAGAGATTCATGCTGAAGTTTTGCTCAAGGCCACTAAGGTGGACGGCGTCTATGACATGGATCCCGTGGGCAATACCGCTGCAACGTTTATCCGGGATATTGATTACATGACGGTCCTGGAAAAAAGGCTGCATGTCATGGATTCCACCGCCATTTCCCTGGCCATGGACAATCATCTGCTGCTGATTGTTTTTAATCTCAGACAAAGCGGCAATATCCGCAATGCCATCTGCGGGCAGGCCATCGGAACACAGATTTGCGAGCCCCGGAAGTAAGGATTGCCAGCCGGTTGGTTTCGGTTGAAATCAGAGACATCTGTCAACCACAATTTTGAGGGCAAAAAACCATGATCGATTTGATTATCAGTGAAGCCAGTGAAAAAATGGACAAGTCGGTGGACGCCCTGAAAAAGGATTTGAAAAAAATCCGCACGGGGCGGGCATCGCTGAGTCTGCTCGACGATGTTCGCGTCAATTACTACAACACGCCCACTCCGCTAAACCAGCTTGCATCCCTGTCCGTACCGGAAAGCCGCCTGATTACCATTCAGCCCTGGGATCCCTCGGCGATCAAGGAGATTGAAAAGGCGATCATGAAGTCCAATCTCGGCCTGACGCCCTCCAGTGATGGAAAGATCATCCGCATTACCATGCCGCCGCTGACCGAAGACCGGCGCAAGGATATTGTCAAGCAGGTCAACAAGGTCTGCGAGGAATACCGGATTGCCGTGCGAAACATCCGCAGGGAGGCCAATGATTCCTTAAAAACCCTGAAAAAAGACGGCGATGCCTCAGAAGATGACGTGGCCAAGGCCTTTGACCAAATCCAGAAACTTACAGACGAGCATGTCAAGCAGATAGACGATCTGTACAAGGACAAGGAAAAGGAGATCCTTGAAGTCTGATTCTGCCGAAGATACAGGGCTGGATCCGTCGAGACTGCCCGTTCATGCGGCAGTGATCATGGACGGAAACGGCCGGTGGGCCCAGAAACGGATGTTAAACCGGGTCAAGGGTCATGAGCGGGGGGCGGATACGGTACGGGCGGTGGTACGCGCAAGCCGGGAAATCGGTATCCAGTATCTGACCCTGTACGCTTTTTCCACGGAAAACTGGCAGCGGCCCAAATCCGAAGTAAAAGCCCTGATGACCCTGCTTAAACGGTTTCTGGCATCCGAGCGCAAGGAGATGGTTGAAAACAATATTCAACTTCGCGTGCTGGGCCAGATCCACCACCTTCCGGAAGATGTCCGGGAAGGCCTGATGGATGTCATGGCGGAAACCAGCAAAAATGACGGCATGTGCTTGTGTCTGGCGCTTTCCTATGGGGCGCGCTCGGAAATTGTTGAGGCCGCCCGAAATCTTGCCCGGCAGGTCAAAGACGGGCGCATGAATCCCGAAGATATCACTGAAGAGCTGTTATCGCAAAATCTCTACACCCATGGTATTCCGGATCCGGAACTGCTGATCCGCACCAGCGGCGAATACCGGATCAGCAATTTTTTGTTGTGGCAGATCGCCTATTCGGAGATCTTTGTGACCCCCACCCTGTGGCCGGACTTTACCCGCGAGGAATTCATCGGCATTCTCAAGGACTTTCAAAGACGCGAGCGCCGTTTCGGCAAGGTTTCGGAGAAATGATGCCCCTGGCATTGGTTGCGCCGATTTCCCCTGACCCCAACTTATCCGGGATCGTGTTATGCATTTAAAGCGTTGGATTACCAGCATTATTGCCGTTCCCCTGCTGATTGCCCTGATTTTTTGGGCATCGCTGCCGGTGTTTGCCGCATTTATTTCCATAGTGGCGGCAGTGGCGCTTTATGAATATTTCTTCATTGTTTTCAGGGGGGACCGCGGGCGAATATTTTCGCCTGTTGCCTTGTCGGGAATCGCAGCCGGGATTGCCATGATCATGGCCGTTGCCTGGCTGCCGGCAAAGAGTCTGCCGTTTTTCCTGTTTCTGGGCCTGGCGGCCGCCGCACTGCTTTCCATGCAGGCCTACAAAAAAAACCCGCAGATCATGGACACGGTCGCCCTTCAGCTCCAGGGCCTGGTTTACGTTCCTCTCTGCCTGTCCATGCTGGTGATGCTGCGCGCACAACCTCAGGGACTGGCATGGCTTTTTTTCGTGCTCTTTGTTGTTTTTCTCGGAGATGTGGGGGCTTTTTATGTGGGCACGTACAAAGGACGGCACAAGCTCAATGCCGCCATCAGCCCGGGCAAAACCATAGAAGGGGCTCTGGGGGGCCTTGGGGCAAACCTGGTTGTGGGCCTGATATTTAAGCTTCTTTTTATTCCCGAACTCCCGGTGCTGCATACTGTGGTGCTGGTGGTGCTCATGGGCCTTGCCGGCCAGGCAGGCGATTTGTTTGAGTCCGAACTCAAGCGTACCGCCCGGATCAAGGACTCGGGTTCGATTCTGCCGGGCCACGGCGGGATTCTGGACCGCATTGACGCTTTGTTATTTGCCGTGCCCGTGGCTTATGCATGGAAAATACTGGTGCTTTAACCGGAAACACGTATATGAATTCCCGCAAACTGGCCATTCTCGGCTCCACCGGTTCCATCGGCAGAAATACCCTGGCTGTGGCAAAGCGTTTTCCCGAACGGTTTTCGATCCGGGCCCTGACTGCCAAAAACAACATTGATTTGCTGGCGGCGCAGGTTCAGCATTTTTGCCCTGAGATTGCGGTTGTCTATGATCCCGCTGATGCCGCTGAGCTCAAAAAGAAGCTGGGCCGGAAAGTGTCCACGAAAATTTTGCACGGGGCGCAGGGCTATCTGGATGCCGCCACCCACGAGGGAGTGGACATGGTGGTGTCTGCCATGGTGGGCGCTGCCGGCCTGCTGCCGACGCTTGCGGCCATAGAGGCAAAAAAGGACATTGCCCTTGCCAACAAGGAAACCCTTGTCATGGCAGGGGACCTGGTCATGGATAAGGCCCGGACCTGCGGGGTGCGGGTGCTGCCGGTAGACAGCGAGCACAGCGCCATTTTTCAATGCATTTGCGGCAACCGGCGAAAAGATGTGGAAAAAATCCTGTTGACAGCCTCAGGCGGTCCGTTTTGCAACAGTCCGGCTTCTGAATTCGCCCGGGTGAAACCCGATGATGCCCTGGCGCATCCCACCTGGCAGATGGGCAGCAAGATCACCATTGATTCGGCAACGTTGATGAACAAGGGCCTGGAGGTGATCGAGGCCATGCACCTGTTTTCATTGCGCGTGGATCAGGTGGAGGTGGTAATCCATCCTCAGAGCATTATCCATTCCATGGTGGCTTATTGCGACGGCACGGTCATGGCCCAGATGGGACTGCCGGATATGCAGGGCGCCATTGCTTATGCCCTGTCATATCCGCAGCGGTTGCCCCTGGGTTTATCCAGTCCTGATTTTCCGGGCATTGGAAAGCTCACCTTCCAGGCCCCGGATTTGGAAAAATTTGCCTGCCTGGCCCTGGCCCTGGAGGCCGGAAAAACCGGGGGCACCATGCCAGCAGTTCTCAATGCCGCAAATGAGGTGACTGTGGCTGCATTTCTTGAAGACCGCATCGGATTTGACCGGATTTCCGGGTTGATCGGAGCGGTTATGCAGCAATATGAGCCGTTGATGAATCCCGACCTGGACACCATACTGGCCGCGGATGCCTGGGCCCGCAGGGCAGCCCGGGCGCAGCTGCCTGAATAAGACTTACAATAGGAACATGCTATATGAGTACGGTTATCGGATTGGCCATTGTCCTGGGGGTATTGATTTTTTTCCACGAGCTGGGACATTTTCTCGTGGCCAAGGCTTTCGGAGTGGGGGTGGAGCGCTTTTCCCTGGGATTCGGCCCCAAGATTCTAAAAAAAACCATCGGTGAAACCGAATACTGTTTATCCGCGCTTCCTCTGGGCGGATACGTGAAAATGGTGGGCGAACAGCCCGACGAGGAACTCGCCGAAGAAGATATCCCCCGGTCATTTACCCACAAGCCGGTTTCCCGGCGTATGCTGATCGTGGCCGCAGGGCCGTTTTTCAACTTCATCCTGTGCATATTGATTTTTTTCGGCATCTTCAGTATCTCCGGGGAAAGGATCCTGGAGCCGGTCATCGGCAAAATCAAGGACGGGTCCCCGGCCCAGTCCGCGGGCCTGGAAAGCGGGGACCGGGTTGTGGCCGTACAGGACAAGGCCATTGACGCCTGGCCTGAGATGGCCGAAGCCATCGGCCAGAGCGGGGGCCGGCCCATTGATTTTACCATAGAGCGCGACGGCCAAAGGCACCAGGTAACCCTTTCCCCTGTAAAGGAGAATGTGGAAGACGTTTTCGGCCAGACCCATGAGCGTTTTCTTGTGGGTATTACCGCGGCCGGCGAGGTCCGGTCAGAGCGGCTTAACCCGGTGGCGGCAATGGGCGAAAGCCTGCGCCGGACCTACATGATCGTGGAACTGACCATCGTGTCCGTGGTCAAGCTCATCCAGGGGGCCATTTCAGCCGATACCCTGGGCGGGCCCATCATGATCGCCCAACTGGCCGGCGAACAGGTGGAGCACGGCATGGTCAGCCTGCTTGCGTTTATCGCCCTTGTGAGCGTGAACCTGGGAATCTTAAACCTGCTGCCGGTGCCGGTGTTAGACGGCGGGCATATTCTGTTTTTCGGCATTGAGGCCATCATCGGCCGCCCGGTATCGCTTCGGGTTCGGGAAGTGGCCCAGCAGGTCGGGATCTTTCTGCTCATGCTGCTGATGGTTTTTGTTTTTTATAATGATATCATGAGATTGTTGACGGGATAAGTGTCATGCCCCATCGCCTGGAAATCGCTTTAAAAAATGAGTTGTTTGACGCAGAAGGTGCGGCCGTGGCCGGCAAGGCGGCTGCCTATTTCGGCATCCGGGTGCAGGACGTCCGGGTTGTGCATATTATCACCCTTGATGCGGATCTGTCCCCGGAGCAGCTCGAAACCGTCCGCACGGAGATCTTTACCAACCCTGTGACTCAGGTATCGGCTTTTGTGCCCCTGGATCTGGCCTTTGACTGGTGCATCTGGGTGGGATACCGGCCAGGTGTCAAGGACAATCCCGGACACACGGCCATAGAAGCCATGGAAGACGTGCTCGGCATGCGCCTGGGCGAAGACGAGGGTGTTTTTACCTCAAAGCGCTTTTGCATCAAGGGCCCGGAAATCAGTCAGGACGATGCCCAATGCATCGCAGAGCAGCTGCTGGCAAACGAGATTATCCAGCAGGTTAAGATTTTTTCCAAACATGACTGGGACCCTGAAAACGGGGTGGGCATCATCATCCCAAAAGTCCGTCTGGACCACAAGCCCACGGTGACCCCGGTGAGTGTGGATTCGGATACGGTTTTGCAGCAGATCAGCGATGAGCGAAACCTTGCCCTCAATGTCAATGACATCCCGGTGATCCGGCAGTATTTTCTGGATCCGGAGGTGAGGCGGCAGCGGCAGGCCATGGGCCTGGATGATCCCACGGATGTGGAACTCGAATACATTTCCCAGGGCAGAAGCGATCACTGCAACCACAACACCTTCCAGGGCCGGTTTTACTACCGGGATCTTTCCACGGGTGAGACCGAAACCATTGACAATTTGTTTAAGACCTGCATTCAGGAGCCCACCCGGCAGCTTCAGGCGCAAAAGGACTGGGTGATCTCGGTGCTGTGGGACAACGCCGGGGTTGGACGCTTTGACCGGGACCACTATTATGTGATCACCGGCGAGACCCACAATTCCCCATCCAATATGGAGGCCTACGGCGGTGCCATTACCGGAATTGTGGGCGTGTACCGCGATCCGCTGGGAACAGGCAAGGGCGCGCGCCTGATCATGGGCAGCTATGGTTTTTGTACAGGCGACCGGGATTATGACGGGGAACTCAAACCCAGGCTGCACCCCAGACGGCTGCTTGACGGCATCATCGAAGGGGTGCGCGACGGGGGCAACAAAAGCGGCATTCCCACTTCTTTCGGCCAGGTGAGCTTTCACCACGGCTACATGGGAAAATGCCTGGTTTTTGTCACTGCTTTGGGAATGATGCCGGAAACGGTTGCCGGCACCCCCTCTGAGAAAAAAACCACCACCGCCGGCGAGTTAATCGTCATGTGCGGGGGCAGGGTTGGAAAAGACGGCATCCACGGGGTGACGGCCTCATCCGAGATTTTTACGGAAAACACCCCGGCCGGCCACGTCCAGATCGGCGATCCCTATACCCAGAAAAAAATGCATGATTTTCTGCTCCAGGCCAGGGACGAGGGGCTGATCCGGTTTGTCACGGACAACGGCGGCGGCGGGCTGTCATCGTCGGTGGGGGAGACCGCCCGGTTTTCCGGGGGCTGTGAGGTGTGGCTCGACCGGGTGCCCCTGAAGTATGAAGGGCTTGATCAATGGGAAATCTGGGTTTCCGAATCCCAGGAGCGCATGACCGTTTCCGTGCGCCCGGAGGACGAGCAACGGTTCATGGCGCTTTCGGAAAAGCACGCGGTGGAAAGCACCGTGATTGGCAAATACACTGACTCGGGAAAGCTTCATATCACCTATGAAGGGGCCACTTGCGCATATGTGGACATGGATTTCCTCACCCGGGGCTTTCCCCAGTGGGAGTTTGATGCCGAGTGGCGGTCACCTGAAATGCGCGGCCTTTATGAACCGGTGATGGGCGAGCCCCGGGATTACAACCGGCTTTTGACCGATCTTTTGGCCCGGCCCAATATCTGCTCCAGGGAATGGATCATCCGGCAGTATGACCACGAGGTTCAGGGCACCAGCGTGATCAAGCCCCTGGTGGGAGCGGAGCGGGATGTCAACAGTGATGCATCGGTTATACGGCCGGTGCTGACCTCCGGGCAGGGACTGGCGTTTTCCCAGGCCCTGCTGCCGTTTTATTCCGCCATTGACGCCTTTCACATGACCGCCTGCACCATTGACGAGGCCGTACGCCGGCTGGTGGCCGTGGGTGGCGATCCCGAGCATATCGGCGGGGTGGACAATTTCTGCTGGCCCAATATCCAGTATGATCCGGTGCGGAACCCGGACGGTCGGTTTAAGGCCGCGCAACTGGTGCGCTCCTGCAGGGCCCTGGCCGATACCTGCCATGCCTACGGAATTCCGCTGCTTTCCGGAAAAGACAGCATGTATGTGGACGGCCATCTGGCCGGGGCCTACGGCGAGACCCACAAGCTTTCGGCTCCGGAGACCATGCAATTTTCCGCGGTCAGCGTTGTCAAAGACATTGCCTCCTGCGTAACCCTGGATATCAAGTGTTCCGGGGATCTTGTATATGTTCTGGGCGTGACAAAAGACGAACTCGGGGCTTCGGAATACTATGACCGGTTCGGCTATACCGGCTGCAATGTGCCGGTGGTTGAGGCGTCGCGCTTTTGGCCCTTATACAAAGATCTTCATGCGGCAATGGAAAAAGGCCTTGCCGCATCGGTCCACGGGATCTACCGCGGCGGACTGGGGGTTCATATGGCCATGTGCGCCATGGCCGGAAACCTTGGCATCCGTGCAGATATTGGCAAGGCGCCCGGCGCACAGGGCCTGCGGGCCGATCATCTGCTTTTCTCCGAGAGCCCGGGCCGGTTTGTGGTGAGTGTGGCACCGGAAAAGGTCGAAGATTTTGAGTCCATGATGAAAAATCACGATCTGGCCTGCATCGGCGAGGTGACAGAAGCGCCCCGGCTGGATCTGTCCTATGGTGCAGAATCTCTGGTGTCTCTGCCGGTGGTCGATCTCAAGGGCGCATGGAAAGCCCCTTTTGGACAATTGGTATAGATTTCCGGATTGGTTTGCGCTACATATTTGTGAAATGATCATCCAAGAAGAAATATATGAGAAACAATTCTGAAATAAACGCCCTTGTGCTGACCGGTTACGGACTTAACTGCGACGTGGAAACCGCCCATGCATGTGAGCTGGCCGGGGCCCGGGCCGTGTGCGTGCACATCAACGACGTGATATCCGGGTCCGTGTCCCTGGCGGATTTCCAGATCATGGTCTTTATCGGTGGATTTTCCTGGGGCGATGATCACGGGGCAGGGGTGATCCAGGCCGTGCGCATGAAAAAAAACGCCGGTGACCGGATCATCGGATTTATCAACCAGGGCGGCCTGGTGCTGGGCATCTGCAACGGGTTTCAGACCCTGGTCAATTTCGGGCTCCTGCCGGGGATGGACAATGATTACACCGCCCGCACCGTGGCCCTGACCTACAATGACTGCGGCAATTTCCGCGACGACTGGGTGCATTTGGCCATCAACACCCAATCGCCCTGCGTGTTTACCCGCGGCATGGAAGACCTGGAACTGCCGGTGCGCCACGGGGAGGGCAAGTTTATTGCCGATCAAAAGGTGATTGACCGGCTTATTGACCAAAACCAGGTGGTGTGCAGATACGCACGGGCAGACGGTGGCTTGGCCGCAGGTGCGTTTCCGGACAATCCAAACGGGTCCATGGCCGATATCGCGGGCATCTGCGATCCCACCGGACGGGTTTTCGGCCTGATGCCGCACCCGGAGGCTTACAATCATCCGGCCAATCATCCGGACTGGAGCCGGGACAAACAGGTGCACCGTTGCACCGGTGCAGATGAAAAATCGCCTTTGTCCGCTGCCGGAGTCCGTATTTTTGAAAATGCGGTTGCATATTTCCGGGCCTGAGTTTGATTTTTGACTGATAACCAGCAATGCCGGACGATCATGAAACCACACCTGATTATCGTCAAATTTGTTGCAGCAGACCGGCTCGAAGCCTTCCATGATCAGCTTCAAACCGGTCCCCGGGACCTTGCCCTGAAACGACCCCTGCCTGAAGACTCGAAAATCGTTTTATTTCTGACCGCACCGGACATGGAAGCCCCTGTGGTGGAAAACGCCGTTGTAACGCAACATACAGAAGACAACACCCGGATTGCCCTGGTCAATGGTTCCGGAAAACAGATCATATCCGCTCTGCCTGAACAATCTGCCGGGTCCCGAAGTACAAAGGCCCCGGGTCCGGCATCCTTTGAATGGATCCAGGATGTGGTTTCCGAGCAGGAACGGGAAGTCGAATCCGAGCCGGCAGCCGGATTTGCGGATAAGTTTGTTGAGGAAAACAAAATCCTTGACCCGGATGAGCGCGAGCGGATCCGGCCAGTGGGCAAATGGCTCATGAAGCTGGCCAGGGCCATCCAGCACACCGGCTATCATGATACCCAACATTCGGGTGCTGCAGATGCCGGGCCCAAGCTGCATCAGGAGTTCCAGCAGGTTCTGGGCGACTGTCCGGAACTGGTTTTCAGCCTGGAAGAAAACCGGCAGCAAACCGATATTGTCATCTCCGGGATCCTGGATG
Source organism: Desulfosalsimonas sp. (assembly GCF_055149105.1). Lineage (NCBI taxonomy): Bacteria > Pseudomonadati > Thermodesulfobacteriota > Desulfobacteria > Desulfobacterales > Desulfosalsimonadaceae > Desulfosalsimonas > Desulfosalsimonas sp. The sequence continues at coordinate 25,249 of NZ_JBSRLA010000040.1, forward strand.
CGCCGGTATCCGTGCAAACCGCAGCGGGCAAGGGATCGGCTTCCCAGTATGTCTCCAGGCTGTTTGAGTATTTCGAGCAAAAAAAACTGCTCAGCATTGCCATTAAAAAAGATATTTCCGCTGAACACTTCCGGGCCTTTGTCCGGATCATGAGCGATCCAAAGGCGGATCAAAGCGGGGCCCGGGAGGCCGGGCGTGTTTTGACCGCAGCTTTGGTGGAACATAACATAACCGAAGTCTCAGCGGTATTTGACAACGATCAGCTCGATTTTGAAAAAAATCTGCCCTGGCGGGTGGCAATCGCCATGCAGCGGCTGGCAAAGGATCTGATGCTGCTGCCCATGTTCAGCGGCATCTCAGAGGAAAAGGCGCAAAAGCTCAAACAGCAGTCTGTCGGAGACATTATAGGGCCCCTGCACCATCCGAAGCGGTTTAATGATTTTCTGGTCAACTGCTACATCATTGCCGACCATGTCACCCACATGGAGCCTTCAGAAATCGAGAATATTCTCGTGGACGCCCTTCCCGGGGACCTGCTGCCGGCCACGGGCGACTATACCTTTGAGGAACTGGACTGGCTGAATGAAAAAATTGCTGCAGATCCCGGAAATCAGCGGATTCTGGAACGCCTCGAGGCTATCCGCAGGATTTTAAAACGCATGGCCGGGCGCGTGGTCACGGAAAACATTTCCGGGGCAGAGGCTTTTCTGGCTTACCTTTACGAAAATGAGATTGTCTCCTTTGAACACCTGTCCGAAGACACCAGATACATTATTAAATCCCGCACCATGGCAGAAGATGTTCGGGCCCACGCGGATGCATACATAGAGGGCTTTGTATCTGCCGCAGATGATGACACGGCCATGGTTTATATTCGGTGTTTCCGCCGGGTGGTTCCGGTTTTTATTGAAAACCGGCAATGGGAGGCGTTGGAGAGACTTTCCCGGGGGCTTATGGAAAGCCGTGAAGGCAATACAGCCCGGGATCTGGAAATATTTGACCAGGTTTTTTCCCCGCATCTGGACCGCCTGTGCAGGGCCTATGAAAACGCCGATGATCCGGAGCGCGACCGGCTCGATGACGTGCTTGCCCGCCTGGGATATCCGGGTATCCGGGTGCTGGGCAAAATTCTGTCCGAGACCTCGGACCGAAAACTGCGGGCAAGGGTGGTCGACCGTCTGGCCGCCCTGGCCGAAGATGCCAGGAAATGGGTGATCGACGTGCTCAGTGATTTGGACCGTCCCTGGTATATTCACAGGAATGCATTAATGATACTGCGGCAGGTAAGCACTGATGCCAAAGATGCCCGGCTGGCGGAGGCTTTTCTCAATCATGATCATCCTCGCCTGCGTCTGGAGGCACTGGGCGCCATTGTGGCCTTAAAGCCGCCCAATGCAGAACGCCATGTGACTGAGTTGTTATCAGATCCGGATTCTCATGTGAACTGGCGGGCCATGAAGGCGATCACAGAGCTGCCGGTAAAAAATCCGGACACGGTGGATCAGATTTTGGACATGATTACTGATGTTCCCCTTGACCATTTAAAAGAAACTTCTCCCCGGTTGAAACAGGCTGCGGCTTTGATGACCGCCCTTTCGGCCTTGTCTGATATTTCCGCAAGCACCCGGCTGGAGTCGCAGATCCTTGAGTGGATTCAGCCAATGGGCACTGGCGGGAAAAAGCGGTTGTCCCTGCTCAAACGAAACAGCCAGGCCGAGGCGGAAATTCACGTGTTAAAGGCTGCAATCGGCCTGCTGGGAAAGGTGGGCGGGGATTTTTCCGTAAGCTTTTTAAAAGATCTGGCCCGGGCGAATCCGGACCTGGCCGGGCAGGTTGATCAGGCCATTGATTCCATTGAAAAGGCAAAAAAGGATACTTCATCATAGAACGCAAACCCGATCCACGATTGCGAAGTCTGGTTTCCGTGTTCAAGGCCCAGGACCTGGTCTTGAAGGGCATTGCCACGGGTGTGCGCGTCAAGCTGGAACCGGATGTGAAAATCGACATACACAACCCCGCGGCCGGCTCCATGCGTGCCATTGCCCAAATCCGCATCTACCATCCGGATCCGGATAAAAAACAGGAGGAATCCGGCCGCATCTGTGATCAGCTCAGAAAAAAAACAACCGGCGTGGCCAGTATTTATCCCTTTAAGGCGGTAAAAGACACGCCGCAGGTTTTTGTTTATGAAGCCATCGTGGATCTTTCCCAATCCCCGGTATACCATGAAACCATAGTTTTCGGGGATTCCGGGGAAGAGCAAGCCCCGGAGGAAGCGGCTGCCGCAGAAACCGCATCCGAGGTCCCGGAAGAATTTCAAAATCCCGCCGAAAGGGCCGTGGAATTGCTGGAAACCGTGGACGCCCGAACTTTCCGCAAGGCCCTGGACGCACTTGACCTGCCCCGCACCAGCAACCTGCGCCTTGCCCTGTCCCGTCTCCAGCGCAGCGCCATAGACGCAGAAGAACTAAACGATACCGCCAAAACCGAGGCTGCCAGGCTCACCGCGGCGGCTGATATTGATGATCTCGGGCGCATCCAGAGCCTCAAATTGCCTGATTATCTTGATTGTTTGATTGCACTGCTGTCAAAAAGCCTGAACTGAAAACAGATGATTGCAAAAGCGCACTTCTGCTATGCTGGATTTTTCTGCCTTTTTTAAAATAGATCCTTACAAGAATTTTATGCTTGCCGACAATCTGCTATTAAGCCCGGTTTTCAGGGCTTTGGCGATTTTGCTGCTGCTTGCGGCAGGACTTGTGTCCGGCTGTTTCCGGCAGACAGTAGAGTCCGGCCCGGACCTGGTTCACGCCCCGGACGCTTTTTCAGCATCCGGGGGACAGGCGTTTGCCGACCGCTGGTGGACCGAATTTAAAGATCCGGATTTGAATGCTGTGGTGCAACTGGCCCTGGAGCAAAACTTTGATTTAAAGACCGCATGGCAGCGGCTTCAGGAGGCAAGAGCCCTGGCTGAAAGCCAATCTGCATCCCTTTTTCCTCAGGTTGACGCTTTTTCCGAGGCAGCGGCCAGCCGGGTTGCTGCCGGCACCAGCGATGAGGTGCTGCGCCTGGGGCTGTCTGCCGAATACGAAGTGGATCTGTGGGGTCGTATCCGTTCGGAAGCCGATGCCGCGCGGTTGCGGGCTGAGGCGGGCCGTGAAGCTTATCGCACGGCTGCAGTTTCTTTGTCTGCCGAAGTGGTGCGCACCTGGTACCAGCTTGCCGAGGCCTGTGCCCGGCTTCGGCTCCTGCGGGACCAGATCAATGCCAATGAAAAAATTCTTTCCCTGATCCAGAGCCGGTTTGACAACGGCCAGGCCGACCGGGCCGATGTGATCCGCCAGGATCAGCTCCTGGAATCCACACGGGAGCAGGCCCATATTGCAAAATCTGCTATCGGTGTTTTCAATCACCAGCTGGCGGTACTGCTTGGCCGGTCTTTTGACAAAAACGCCGGATGCCTGTCTTCCAGGCTTCCCGGTCTTCCCTCCTTGCCTGAAACCGGTGTTCCCTCGCAATTGCTGAGCCGGCGGCCAGATGTCCGGGAGGCCCGCAGGCGGCTTCAGGCCGCTGACAAGGACCTGGCAGCGGCGCAAATCAGCCGGTATCCGAGGCTCAGTATTACAGCCACTGCATCCACCACCAACCAGGACCCGTCCGAGCTTTTTTCCGACTGGCTGCGGTCTGTGGCTGCAAACCTCGTGGTTCCCATTGTTGACGGGGGGCGGCTCAGGGCCGAGGCCGATGCCGCTGAAGCCGTCAAGTACCAGCGGCTTTATGAATACGGACAGATTGTTGTGGAGGCCTTTCAGGAGGTCGAAGACGCCCTTGTGCAGGAGAAAAAGCAAAAGGACCGGGTGCGCAGTCTTCGGCGGCAGCTGGATTTGGCCCAACAGGCCCGCCGGCAGTTGACAGACCGGTATTTCAATGGTGCGGGAAATTATATTGACGTTTTATCCGCCCTTACAGACGAGCAGCAGCTCAGGCGCGACCTGCTTGGCGCCAGGCAGCAGTTGCTGGAATACAGAGTTGCTTTGTACAGGGCGCTGGCCGGCGGGTTTGAAACCCGGCAGGAGGAAAACTGATCGTGTCATCAACCGATAAACCTTCAATTACTCAACGCGGACGCTTTGGATGGAAAGCCACATTGCTGGTTTGCGTCCTGATTTTTTTGACCGGCGCAGGCGCTCTGGTTCTCGTTTTTCGCACTGAACCGGAAGTCGGCCGGATGGAAGCTTCCAGGCAAACCGCCATGCTGGTGGATGTAACCGAGGTGCAAAAAGGAGACTACAGGCCCGTGATCCGGGCCATGGGGACAGTTGTGGCCGAACACGACGTGTCGCTGCAGCCCCGGGTGGCCGGCCGGATTCTTTCAAGGTCCGATGATTTCACCCCTGGCGGGTTTGTAAAAAAAGGACAGGTGATTGTGGAGATTGATCCCGCGGATTACAGAAACAGTCTGGCGCAGCGAAAAAGTGACCTGGAAAGGGCTGTGTCGGATTTGCAGCTGGAAATGGGCCGGCAGAATGTGGCCGAGCAGGACTACCGGGCCATGGGCCGTGAGCTTTCCGGCCAGCACCGGGACCTGGTGCTGCGCCGGCCCCAGCTCATGGCTGCAAAGGCCGATGTAGACGATGCAAAAGCCGCAGTTGCCCAGGCAGAGCTGGAACTTGAGCGCACGCGGGTCAAAGTCCCTTTTGACGCCAGGGTCCTGAGCCGGCAGGCCGATGTGGGTTCGCAGGTTTCGGCCGGAGATGTGCTGGGCCGTCTGGTGGGCACGAAAACGTTCTGGGTGGAGACAACGGTTTCCCAGTCAGCGCTTCCATGGATTTCATTTCCTGAAAATAAAAGTGAAAAAGGCGCCATGGTGCGCATCCGGAACCGGTCGGCCTGGCCCGAAGGCATGAGCCGGACCGGCCGGCTTTACCGGCTCGTGGGCGCTCTGGCCGAGGATACGCGCTTTGCCCGGGTGCTTGTGGCTGTTGATGACCCCCTGGCCCGCAAGGCAGATGATCCAAAAACGCCCCCGCTTCTGCTCCAAAGCTATGTGGCGGCCGAAATCCAGGGCCGGCCAATATCCGGGGTGATCCGGGTGAAGCGGGATCATGTACGGAAAAATAACACCGTCTGGGTGATGAAGGACGGAAAGCTGGAGATCCGGGATGTGGATATCGTGTTTTCCGACGCCGGGTATGCTTATGTCCGCACGGGCCTAAATGATGGTGAAAAAGTGGTCACCTCCAGCCTGGCCACCGTGGCCGGGGGGGCTTCCCTGCGTTTGAAAGACGCCGATGATAGCGGCAACCCGGCAGACGGCGGCTAAATGAATACTGACACCAGCAGCCCCGAATCCGCCAAAATCCGCCCGGGACCCATTGCATGGATGGTCCGCAACCCCATTGCCGCCAATCTGCTGATGGTCATTTTGATTGCCGGCGGCATCTGGACGGCCTTTGCCATCCAGAAGGAAGTTTTTCCGGAATTTGAGCTCGACATGGTCGAGGTCTATGTGAGCTATCCCGGCGCCGACCCGGCGGAAGTGGAACAAGGCATACTGCTGCCGGTGGAAGAAGCCATCCGGAGTGTTGAAGGCATCGAGGAGATTTCTTCCACAGCCCGGGAGGAGTCGGGAAGGGTCCAAATCGAGCTTGTTTCCGGGGCCAACCGGATGAAGGTCTTCCAGGATATCGATCAGGCGGTCAACCGGATCCGGACGTTTCCCGACAATATCGAGGAGCCGGAGGTCCGGCTGCTGGACCCCCGGCGTGATGTCATGGAAATCGGCCTTTACGGGGATGTGGATATCTGGACCCTGCGCGTCCTGGCCGAACGGTTAAGGGATTTGCTGCTCTCCCACCAGGCCGTCACCCAGGTTGAGCTTGGCAATGTGCCCGATTATGTCACCCATGTGGAAATCCCCAGGGATACATTGCGGGAATACGGCCTGACCCTGGGACGGGTGGCCGGGATCATAGAGGCCTCAAGCCGGGACATTCCGGCCGGAGCCCTGGAAACCGCCGGCGGCGAGATCCTTTTGCGTATGAAGGAGCGCAGGCAGTGGGCCCGGGAGTTCGGGCAGATCGAGATTGTCACCTCGCAATCGGGGTCCGGGCTCAAGCTGGCTGAAATGGCCCAAATCACCGACGGGTTTGAAGAAGCGGGTTTCCATTCCCGCTTCAACCGGCAGCCTTCAGTGGAAATCGAGGTCTTCCGGGTGGGAAGCCAGGATCCCCTGGAAGTGGCCGGCGCGGTGGGCAGTGTTCTTGAAACGTTTGAAACAACTCTTCCCCCGGGGGTCAAGACCCGCATTGACAGCAACCGGGCTGATGACTACGGGCAGCGTCTTTCCCTTCTTTTGAAAAACGGGGTGATCGGGCTGTTTATTGTGCTGGGCATTCTGGCGGTGTTTCTGGAATACCGGCTGGCCTTCTGGGTGATGATGGGAATGGCCATCTCCTTTGTGGGCGGCATGGTGTTTTTGCCTCTTGCCGGGGTGAGCATCAACATGATCTCCATGTTCGCCTTTCTCGTGGCCCTGGGCATTGTGGTCGATGATGCCATTGTGGTGGGGGAAAATATCTATGAGCATCGGCAGCAGGGAACCGGGTTTCTGCCCGCAGCCATCAACGGCGCCCGGGAAATGGCCGGGCCGGTAACCTTTAGTATCCTGACAAACATCGTGGCGTTTGTGCCCCTGATGTTTGTGCCCGGAATAATGGGCAAATTCTGGTGGTCGCTTCCGGCGGTGGTCATTATCGTGCTGGCTGTGTCTTTGTTTGAGGCCATGTTCATCCTTCCGGCCCATCTGGCCCACAGCGGCGCAGGGGGGCAGACCGGTCCCGGTGCGCGGCTGCATGGTTTGCAGCAGCGTTTTGCGGCTGGATTCAACCGGTTTGTGGACCGCTGGTACAGGGGGTTTCTGGATTTCTGCCTGCGCTTTCGCTACATCACCCTTTCCGCGGCCCTGACCCTGCTGCTGGTGGTGGGCGGTTATGCCTACAGCGGGCACATGGGCATGATCATGATGCCCGAGGTGTCAGCAGATGAAATCGAGGCCGGCGTGCGCCTGCCGGTGGACACCACACCGGAGCAGGCCGCACAAGTGGCTGATCAAATCACCGAATCCACCCTGAGCATGTTTGAAAGATATGATCTGCACCGGGCGGCCGAAGGGGTGAAGACAAACGTGCGCGGTCAGAATTTTATTGATGTGGAAATTGTGATGAAGCCGCCCGGCGAGCGTAAGATGACCGCAGCCGAAGTCATAGAACTGTGGCGAAAAGAAATCGGCGACATCAAGGGCGTGGACCAGATCACCTTTGAGGCCGAGCGCGGCCCCGGGGGGCACCGTCCTGATGTAAGCGTTGATCTGAGCCACAGCGATATCGATGTGCTCGAAGAAGCAAGCCTTGCATTTTCAAAACGCATCGGGGTTTTCCAGGCATCCCGGGATGTGCGCGACAACTACGAAAAAGGCAAAACCCAGTTTGACTTCACCCTCATGCCCGAAGGCCGCAGCCTGGGCCTGACCCCGTCGGAGGTGGGCCGTCAGCTGCGCCACGCGTTTTACGGGGCAGAGGCCATACGCCAGCTCCGGGGGGCAAACGAGGTGGAAGTGCGGGTGAAACTGCCCGAATCCGAGCGCAAAGCGCTTTATCATCTCCAGGATCTGGTCATCCGCACGGATGAGGGCATCGAGGTGCCGTTTACAGATATCGCGAAACTCAATGCCGGGACAGCTTATACCTCCATCAACCGGCGCGACGGCAGAAGGGTGGTCACCGTGAGCATGACCGTTGAGCCCAAAAGCGCCATCACAAGGGTCATGAATGAGATCCGGGGTGATGTGCTGCCCGGTCTGAGGGCGGATTATCCCGGTGTTACCTGGACGTTTGAAGGCGGAGAGGCCGAGATGAGAGAGTCCACCGCCGCGCTGCAGGGCGGTTTCATGATGGCCATGGCCGTGATTTACGGGCTTCTGGCGGTGATATTTGCAAGCTATATCCAGCCGCTGATCGTGATGACCGCCATTCCCTTCGGGATCGTGGGCGCGATTGCCGGCCACATTCTGCCGGGTTTTGATTTGTCCCTGATCAGCCTCATGGGCATTATCGCCCTTTCCGGCGTGGTGGTCAACGATTCATTGATCATGATCCATTACGCAAATAAAAAAAGAGCCATGCATTCGGCTTTTGACGCCATTCACCAGGCCGGACTGCGGCGGTTCCGGCCCATTGTGCTCACCACCCTGACCACATTCGGGGGGCTGACCCCCATCATCCTGGAAACCTCCCGGCAGGCCGCCTATCTCATCCCCATGGCCATTTCCCTGGGCTTTGGCATCGTGTTTGCCACTTCCATCATTCTGGTCATCGTGCCCTGCCTGTATCTGGTTGTGGAAGATATCGCAGGACCCGGCGGATAAATGCCTGACAAACAGTGCTGCCTTCAGGCCTCCATGCTTTTGATGATGCTGTCGACCATGTCCTCCATGTCAAAGGTCATCTGGTCCAGGTCATCGGTGGGCATGCCGATGGCGTCCAGAGCGCTGTCGTCCATGATAAAATTGCTCTCCAGATTGTTGGTATTGGCCATGGCATCGGAGATGTGCAGGATGCAGGCAAGCGGGTCATGGCCGCATTCAGCCGGGCTGTGGTGATACCGGATGGCATGGGTCAGGTTTTCCGGGAGCTTCCACTTTTTCAGATACCTGGCGGCCAGGGCCGCATGGTCGAATTCAAACATTTCCATTTCCGCGTCCTGCAGGGTCTTTCCCCGGGCCAGAAGCTCATTGAATTGTCGCTGATGTTCATGGATACGGGAGTCGAGCAAAACCATGCCGGAGTCATGGATGAGCCCGGACATAAAAGCATCATTGACCAGCTCCGGATGATATTTCTCAGCAATGGCTTTGGCGCCCACAGCCACTGAAAGGGAATGCTTCCATACGAATTTTGCCTCAATGTTGTATCCTTGCAGGTGTTTTCCCATCATTTTGGAACTGCTGACCACGGTAATGAGTTCAAACAGGGTTTGAAATCCAAGAAGGGCAGAGGCCTGCTGTACGGATGTCACAGGCACGCTAACACCGTAGTAGGCGGAATTGGCGATGCGCAGCACCCGGGTGGCCATGGCCTGGTCGGTTTCCAGGACCTGGCTGATTTCTCTGAACCCGGAGTTGTCGCTGGAAAGCACCTCGTTTGCCCGGGCGATGATTTGCGGCATTGGCGGCAGTGCCTTTGAGGTCTGCACAATCTTTTCCATCAACTCCGGGCCGGACAGGGTCGGGGTCTTTGTTTCCGCCCGGGTTTGCTGTTGATCTTTTTGTACTCTCAGCACGGTGCTGCATTCCGGGCAAAGCAGATCAACAGGTTTGTTTTCTGGCAGTTCGCTGTCAGGTATCTGGTAGGTTTTGTTGCAACCCGTGCAGGTGATGGAAACCAATTGAACGCTCCTCTGAATGAATTCCTTCTACAGTATATACCGCGGTACGATGGCCGGGCCAGGTCTTGATGGCACCGTAAAAAGTCCAATATCTGCGTTACGCGCGATTTCTCAGAATTTCACGTACGGATAAGTACGCTGCATTCTTCGAAATCGCGCAAGCC
>NZ_JBSRLA010000041.1:0-45943 GCF_055149105.1 Desulfosalsimonas sp.
TTTCTCTGTGATGCAAAAAAACGACAAGCAAAACATTGCGAAAGGAAGAAGCCGGCCTCCCCATCATTGGGGGCTCTTATTGGTCACCGTGAATTGCTGCTATTGCAGTTTTCTTTTATTCTAAAAGTTTCCTGGGATACCTATTGTCCATCCCAAAATCTCTGATTTGGGATGGACAATAGGTAAAAATTCAGCTGATCATTTTAGCCGGGGATTTCTCCGTCCAGTGAGCCGGTAAAATCCAGTATATACTTAAATCCCTTTCCGGCCAGCACTTCCGGCAAGAGATCGGGGGCGTTTTCCGGGGCAGCAATGCCCTGGATCAATGTTGCCGGAATCCGTTGATGGGTATCCAGAAAGTCCACGGCGCGCTGCATATCCGCAGGTGCCAATCCGTAGCTGCCTGATATTGTAATTTCATGGTAGTGGATCAGGTCAATCAGGTCGGTGTCAATGGCCCCGTTTTTTGTCAGGCCGCTGAAAAAGACAAAATTTCCGCCTTTTCGCAGTTTTTTCAATCCATCGGCAAAGGCCCCGGTATCCGGGCAGGCATTGATGACAGCATCAAAGCCGTTTTTGCTGGTATGGGTCGTGCAAGTTATTCCGGTGGATCTGAGAAAGGGGCCTGCGGCCTGGATTTTTTCCTTGTTTTTTTCAATGACCATGGGATTGCCGCCGGCCGCCTGAATGAAGAGGCCGGCCAAAAGCCCCATGGTGCCGCCGCCGTAAATCAAAAAGCGCGGGTTTTTCTTTACAGGGAAGTTTGCCAGGGCATGGAAAATACAACCCATTGGCTCGGCAAAACAGGAAATGGCCGGATCCAGAGTTTCGGCAACGGAAATCAGGCTTTCTGCAGGGGCGATTATTTCGTCGGCAAAACCGCCGTCCCTGTGAAATCCCAGAATTTGTAACCGCTCACAACGGTTTTCCCGTCCTGCCCGGCAGTGCGCACATGCGCCGCAGCTCACACCCGGCCATATGACGTAACGTTTTCCCCGGGTGTCGGCAACCGCCATTTCATGGCCGGGCACCCGGGGCAGGATCAGATCCCGGTGCCCCTGGTCCCACATCTTTGCATCGGTCCGGCATATGGCGCAGTAGAGCACCCGAAGGCGCACCCCGTCCTTGCCGGTTTTTTCCGGTTTGTTGTTGTTTTGGATTTCCAGGCATCTGCGGCCGGTCAAAACCATCCTCATAAGGCCTCCTCTGCGGCAATCATCCCATTGTTTGCAGGGCTGTGGCTATTGAATCCATTTCTCCAGGGTTTGCAGTCCTGTCTCCGGGTCCCGGTTCTGGGCGGCAACCCAGGCCCGCAAGGTGTCAAATGTCTCGGCGCTTTCCATGGCATTGGCGGCGATTTCCAGGCCGTGATCAACGTCTGCAACCATGTCCGCGGCATAGAAAATCAATGCGGCATTGAGCATGATGGCTTCTTTCCGGAGACTGTTTTCCTTGTTGCACATAAGGCGGACAAAGCGGCGGGCCTCTGTGTCCATGTTGCCTGAAGGCGCCAGGTCCCCGGGATCGCCTTTGCCCAGTCCGTATGCCCGGGGATGAAGCGTAAAGGTTTCAATGTCCCCGGATTCAAAAAGCCTTGCACAAAAGGTGGGGCCGATTACAGAGGCTTCATCCATTCCGGCCCGCTCAGAAGCTGCGCCATCTGCCACCCCGTGGACAACAACGGCTTTTTGGTAGCCGATGGCTTTCATGGCGCGAATGACCGGCAGGATCATTTCCCGGTCATACACGCCCCGCAAACCCACTGTGGGCATGGCCGGATTGGCCAGTGATGCGGCAATATTCAGGGTGGAGCCAAAGTGAATCCGGGACAGAATCCGGCCCAGGGCCCCGGGATGAACAGTGGCACTCATCCCGTTGAAAAGGCCGATACCTGCGGTTTCAATGCTTTTGGCCACCATTTCGGCCGGGCATTCAACATCCACGCCAAGGGCCTCGGCCATATCCACAGTTCCGCAGCTTGAGGTAATGGATCGGGAGCCGTGCCGGGCCATGCAAACACCTCGTGCGGCTGCAACCAGGGCTGCTGCAGTGCTGATGTTAAAGGTCTTGAAGGTGTCCATGCCGGTGCCGCTGTTTTCAACAGGCAGCAGGCGGGGGCTGAGGGGGATTTTGACCGTGTCCAGGTGATAGATGGCATCCCAGGCGCCGGCGATTTCCGCCTCGGTTTCGCCTTTTGTCCTAAGGGCCGCAAGAAAAGCCCCCTGCTGCATTTGGGTGGTGGAATTGTTTAAAACAGTGGCAAAAGCCTGGGCGGCTTCTTTGCGGGCAAGGTTTTGACGGCGGGTCAGCCGGGAAATAAGGGCGCCGAACGCATGATGGATTTCTGCTGTCACAAAACACCTCCTGATAAAAATTATCAGAAGAATTTTGTCCAGCAAAAATTCTTGACTTCCGTCAGGGCAGGCTTTCCGGCTTACGGATCTTCCTTGAACCGCGCCTTCCCCCCAGGCAAAGACTTCCTGAAAGTGGCCTTATGCGGTTGTTGTCCCCGGATCACGGCAACGGCTGGTATGCGATGGACTTGCACCATCTTTCCTTTTACCCGGAAGCCGCCCGCCAAACCTTCTGCAGGTGTCTCCCGGCACCCTGACAGGTATACTGTTTTTTAATGCATGCACGGATTTGTTGTCAACAGCGTTTTTTCGTCATCAGGGCGTAAAAAAAGCGGGTATCACAATCAGTGTTGCACAGCGCGAACCAGACGGTGTTATTCTCATAGTGCCTGTGGCATTCCAGCATCGGTGCTTCTGCCGTGATGGTTTAAATGGTTTTACACATTGAACCGGAAATTGATGATATCCCCGTCAGCCACTTCATAGGTTTTGCCTTCAAGGCGCAGGGTGGCGTTTTTTTTGGCTGCTGCCATGGAGCCGGCGGCCATCAGATCCTCGTAGGAGACCACTTCCGCGCGGATAAAGCCTTTCTGGATATCTGAGTGGATCGCCCCGGCGGCTTCCAGTGCCGGGGTGCCCCGGCCGATGGTCCAGGCGCGCACCTCGTCTTCGCCCACGGTAAAAAAGGAGATCAGGCCCAGGATCTCATATGATGCCCGGATCACACGGTCTGTTGCCGGGGCCGCGATGTTGAACTCCTCGAGCAGTTCCGCGGCCTCCTGCTTTGACATCTGGGCCAGTTCATGTTCGAGCTTGCCCCGGATGACCCGGCAGGTCTCTTTTTGCGGGATTTGGCCCGCAGTCGGAAGGGCCTCGTCTTCGTCCGCGTTGTTAAAAAGCACCAAAGCGGGTTTGGCCGACATGAGCCCGTAGCCGCGCAAAAGCCTGGATTGGCCGATTTCCGGCATGTGCCGCAGGGGCGTTTCCTGCTCCAGGGCCTTTTTGCACTGCTCCAGCAGGGCCTGCTCCTCCTTGTCCACGGGCCGGCCCTTTTTGGCATCCAGGGCCATGCGTTCCAGGCGTTTTTCCACCACGCTGAGATCCGTTTGCATGAGCTCCTGGTCCAGAAGCAAAAAGTCGTTTTCCGGGTCCGGGGCTTCCATGCCGTATGCGGCAAAGTTTCGCACCACGTGGATCAGCGCATCAGTGTCGCGCACCGCGCGCATCAGGGCGCTGTCTTCGCTGCCGGCTTTTTTCTGTTCGCCTTTTCCGGGCAGCAGATATTCCACTTGGGCGTAGATGGTTTTTTGGGGCCGGTACATCTCACTTAAGATGTCAATGCGCTCGTCTGGCACGTGGATGGTTCCGATTCGGGTTTCAGTGCGGGCGCCGGTGGCGGCAAAATCCCGGGCCAGGGCTTCAAAAACCGTTGTTTTTCCGGAGCCGGCAAGGCCGATGATTCCGATTTTCATTGCAGGTTTTCCTTTTTGACGGATTGAATTGCCGGGCCTGCATCATTGATGTCAAACAACCGGCAGGTGTTGTCCCACAAGCTTCGGGCCAAGTCCCGGGCATCGGTGTTTCTCACCTCTGCCAGTTTTGTCAGCACCCGTTTGACAAAGGCCGGTTCATTGCGCCGGGTCTGGTTTTTTTCCGGTGCCGGGGTCAGGTAAGGGGCATCGGTTTCAATCAGCAGGCGGTCTTCCGGAATTGTCTCCGCCATTTGCCGCAGGGCCGCACCCCTTTTGGAGATGGTGAGAATCCCGGTGATACCGATGTAAAAGCCCATGTCCAGGTACTGGTGAAGTTCTTCTGAAGTGCCGGAAAAGCAGTGTACCACCCCCTGGATGCCTTTGGGCGCCCGGGTATGGATGAGTTCGGCAAACCGGCCCTGGCTGTCGCGTTCATGAAAGATCAGGGGCAGGTCCAGTTCGCCTGCCGCCTCCATCTGACGCACAAACCATTTTTCCTGGATATCTGCGGGCGAATACATCCGGTTAAAATCCAGGCCGGTCTCGCCCCAGGCCTTTACCTTTGGATTCCGGGCCATTTCTTTTAAGGCAGCCAGGGTTTTTTCGCTGCATGAGGCCGCGTCATGGGGGTGGATGCCCACAGATGCATAGCAGCCCTGATACGCTTCTGCAATTTCTATGGCCTGTTTGCAGGTTTTTTCGGTGATCCCGACGATCATCATTTTCCGGACCCCGGCTGCAGCAGCGTTTTCAATGACTGCGCCGCGGTCTTTGTCATAGGCCCTGTCGTTTAAATGGCAGTGGCTGTCAAAAATATTCAATGGTTTTTCCTTGAAATCATCGCTGGTTTGCATGAAATGATAAAGAAAAGGTATGTATCACCTGAAGCCGGGTCAATCAAGGAAATGATGGCGCCGTAAAATCCAATATCTGTGTTACGGGCAATTTCTCAGAATTTCACGTACGGATAAGTACGCTGCATTAAACTGGCATAATCGCCAACCAATAAAAAAATAACTTTCTGATTTTACTTAACACTTAATCACTTAAAACTTAACACTGCCTGAAACAAGGGAGGAAACGCATGACCCAGCCCAATGAAGTGCTCAAGCCCGGAGATGCCCTGCTGATTGTGGACGTGCAGAACGATTTCTGCCCCGGAGGGGCCCTGCCCATCGAGGAGGGCGACAAGGTTGTTTCCGTGATCAATCCCTGGATTGAAGCGGCCCGGGAAAAGGGCGTACCGGTGTATGCCTCCCGGGACTGGCACCCGGTGGGGCATGTGAGTTTTTCGGAGCAGGGCGGGGACTGGCCGCCCCATTGCGTGCAGGACACGCCCGGGGCCGCGTTTCACAAAGACCTGAACTTGCCGGCCAACACCATGGTGATCACCAAGGGCGTGCGCTTTGACCATGATCAGAATTCAGCCTTTGACCAGACCGGTCTTGCCGAGGAATTCCGCCGCTCCGGCATTCACCGGGTTTTTGTGGCCGGCCTTGCCTTGGATGTCTGTGTGCAGGCAACGGTAATCGATGCCCTGGCCCAGGGCTTTGAAACCCTGGTGCTGCTTTCCGCCACCCGGCCGGTGACCGAAGAAGGCGGCCGGATTGCCGTGGAAAACATGAAAAAGGCCGGGGCCGTGATTTACGACCAGTGATGGCCCCGCCCTGTATATGCCATTTTGTGGTGCAGCAGGGGGCCGTGTCCGCCGCCGATGGCGTGGTCAGCTGAGATGGAAATGAGATTGGCCGTCAGGTCCACGGCAGAGAAAAACGCCTGTTCAGGCCCCTTGCCCTGGGCCAGAAATGCCGCAAAAGCCGAGGAAAACGTGCACCCCGTGCCATGAGTGTTGCGGGTGTGGATATGGGGGTGCGCTGCGGTGACCGCCCGGACCGCCTTGTTTCCCCGGAAGATGAACCAGTCTGTGACCGTGCCTTCCCCCTCCTTTGCCTGCTGTGAATGCCCGCCTTTTAAAACCGCGCCGCAAAGATCAGGGTATTGGTTTAAAAGTTGCCGGCCCGCGGCCTCCATGTCCGTGACAGGGCCGTGGCAAAGGATTTCGAGTTCCGCCAGGTTGGGGGTGATAAAATCTGAAGCCGGAATCATCTGTGTCATCAGAGACTCCACGGCGGCATCGTCAATGAGCTGATGCCCGCTGGTGGAAACCATCACCGGGTCGCAGACAACGGTGAGATCCTTTACCCGGCCGGCGATGATTTCGCATATCTCCCTGTTGGGCAGCATGCCCAGCTTGACTGCATGGATATGGATATCAGCCAGAACGCTTTGGATCTGCCGGTCAACAAATTCCGTGGGCACGGCCATGGCCCCGTCCACGCCCCGGGTGTTCTGGGCGGTCAGGGCCGTGATCACAGCCGCCCCGTAAACCCCGGCGGCCATAAAGGTTTTCAAGTCCGCCTGTATTCCGGCCCCGCCCGAGGGGTCGGAACCGGCAATGGAAAGCACTGTGGGAATTTTTGCTGCATTTTCGGACATGGTTGCCTGCCTGTTGGCGTTTGGTGCAAAACAACTGCCTGTGATCTATAGCGCAGATTTTCGGAATTGTCCATTTTCGGGCCGGCAAAAAAAGCAAAAACCCGCAGCAGCGGCTCTCTGCACGCCGTGCTGCGGGTTTTTTTGAAGCCGGGCCTTATAAACAGGCTCTGGCGGCTTTAGCTGTTGAGGATTTTTTTGGCGGTTTCGTCATTGGCGTCGCAGACAAACGGGATGCCGGTGATCTCCGCGGTTTCACGGTTGCCGGAAAAAAGATCTTCCCGGGCCACCTCGGGCATGGAAAATTTCCGCGCGCCGGCCATGAGCTGCTGCAGGCCGCAGGTCAGCTTATCGGCCAGGGTCCAGAATCCGATGGCCCCGTAGGGGATGTTTTTCATCTCGTCCTTGCCCACCCGGGCTTCCACGTCATAATAGCTGGCAAAAATTTCCTCCGGGGTGGCCCCGAGCTGGCTGACGGTTTTGGGCAGCTTGTCCCAGTTTCCGCTGACCTTTTCCCGGCGGTCCGGATGAATGGCCCCTTCAATGTTGGCGCCCAGAAATCCCGGGATCATGATGGCCCGGCCCATGCACACCAGTTTGGTGTACGGGGCGCCCAGGGCCATGGCCTTGAAGATGTGGTCTTCCAGGGCAAACCCGCCGGCAAAGGAAAGATCCACAACATCCTCGCCCTTTGCGGCCAGCATGCTGTTGTATTCATGGGCCTTGGAATGCAGGTGCAGGGAGGGCACGCCCCAGCTCTGCATCATGTTCCAGGGACTCATTCCCGTGCCGCCGCCCGAACCGTCAATGGTGAGCAGGTCCAGTTTTGCGTCCGTGGCAAACTTGATGGCCATGGCCAGTTCCTCCATCCCGTAGGAACCGGTTTTGAGTGAAATGCGCTTAAATCCCAGACTTCGCAAATATTCCACGCTCTTCATGAACTCTTCGCGAACCAGATCCACCCGGCCCAGGTTGGTGGCGCCCAGCCGGCTGTGGCGGGCAAACGAAGTGATGGAGCCGTGGTTGAAGGCTTCCTGCACAGAGGGTTTTTCCGGGTCCGGGTCCACCACGTAGCCGCGTTTTTTCAAAAATATGGCATAATCTAGGCTGGTGACCTGGATTTCACCGCCGATGTCCTTGGCGCCCTGGCCCCACTTGAGTTCCAGGATGCACTTGTTGCCGTATTTTTCTGCAATGTATTCGGCAACACCGTTTCGGGTGTCTTCCACGTTCATCTGAACAATGATGGCGCCGTAGCCGTCATTGTAGCGCAGGTAGGAATCAATGCGGCGGTCCAGCTCCGGGGCTTTGGTGATCCGGCCGTTGGCCATTTCCGATTCCCGGTCCACGCCCACCACGTTTTCGCCGATGACCACGGGTATGCCCACCAGGGATGCGCCGATGGCAAAAGAATCCCAGTATTTGGCCGCCACAAAGGTCGAACCCAGCGCGCCGGTCATCAGGGGAACGCGGGCCTTGGTCTTGATTTCCTTGCCAAATTCGGTCTCCAGGCTCACATTGGGGAAAATGCAGTCATCCGGGTCCGTGGACAGGCCCTGGGACAGGCCGTGGGAGCCGTAGGCATAGCCCTGAATCCGCAGGGAATTGTAGGATGCGCCCACGTGGGTGGTGTTGTTGGCCCCGGCGGTGACAATGCCGAAACTTCGGGGATAGAGCAGTTTGCGGCCCACCAGGCTGGACATGAAGGTTTCGCATTTGCCCTGGCAGTCGGCCCGGCACAGGGTGCACAAACCGGATTCTGCAGGATTGCCCCGGTTGGCGGTGCCCAGTACATCATTGTTTTTGGAAAAACGCAGTTCAGACATGATTTTCCTCCTTGGTGCAAATTTTTCGGAATTAAATTATTGTTAATTATTTCAATGTATTATATTTATGCGAATTTGGACAAAAAAAGCGCCTCTACGCCGTTGTGCAATAGAGACGCCTTTGTCTGTAAAATAATCAGTAAAACCTGCACGCCTTTGTGCAAGTTAACAAATATTTATTAGTTCAAGGAGAGGTTTTTGTCAAGGTTTTTGTTAAATGCTTTGCATGTATATCAGTAAAGTTCTTCTGAAAGCAGGATGGCCTCTGCGATGCTGCGCATGGATTTTCGCGAATCCATGCTTTTTTTCTGCAAGCGGCGATAGGCCTCGTCGGCATCAATGCGGCTTCGCTGCATCATGGCGTCCTTGGCCCGCTCCACGAGCTTGCGTGTTTCCAGCTCTTCCTGGATCACCTTGGTCTTGATCACCAGCTCTGAGTTGTAAATGGCCACAGCCGCCTGGTTGGCCACGGTGGTGATCAGGTTGACCTCCACGTCGGTGAAGTCATGGGGCTCTGAGGTAAAGCAGTTGAGCACACCGATGACCCGCTCATCATGGAGCAAAGGAACACTGGCCAGGGATTTGAGCCCCAGGCTCCGGGCCATGTCC
Source organism: Desulfosalsimonas sp. (assembly GCF_055149105.1). Classification (NCBI taxonomy): domain Bacteria; kingdom Pseudomonadati; phylum Thermodesulfobacteriota; class Desulfobacteria; order Desulfobacterales; family Desulfosalsimonadaceae; genus Desulfosalsimonas; species Desulfosalsimonas sp. The sequence continues at coordinate 8,755 of NZ_JBSRLA010000041.1, forward strand.
TTTTCCTTGAACCTGGGCTCGGACAACACATCCTTGATGATCAAAGGGTGTTTTTCCGCGGCCACATAGCCCACCACGCCTTCGTTGATGTTTAAGACCCGGTCCTTGACATAGGCGGGCTCAATGGTCTGGGTGGCCTTCAGGCGCAGGCGGGGCCGGCTGTCGTTTTCTTCGATCAGCCACAAGGAACAGATCTGCACCCCGGTAACCTGGGCCGTGACCATGACAATAAGCTTTAAGATCTCCTCGAGATAGAGATCCGAGTTGATGGCATGGCTGATATCCATCAATGCCTTGATATACTTGTCCGTGCTCACAGCACCCTTGGAATCCATGATATCTGACGCAAAACAATAGGGTTAATAACAATGCTCTTCAGACGGAAAGTCGCCTGATGCAACTTCTTTAACATAGGCGCGCAGCCCGTCCATGGCGTTTTGCCGGAGCTGCGCGTATTGTTTGACAAACTTGGGCACATGGCCTCCGTTTAAGCCCAGCATATCGTGGATCACCAGGACCTGGCCGTCACAGTCCGGCCCGGCGCCGATACCGATGGTCGGAATGCTGATGCTTTTGGTGATGGCCGCTGAGATGTCTGCCGGAATGCCTTCAAGGACCACGGAAAAGGCCCCGGCTGATTCAACGCGCCGGGCGTCTTCCATTAGCCGTTCCCGGTCCCGTTGGACCCGGAACCCGCCCATCTGGTGCACCGACTGGGGGGTAAGCCCGATATGGGCCATGACCGGAATACCGGCTTGGGTCATGGCGGCAATGGTATCGGCCACCGATGCCCCGCCTTCGAGTTTGACCGCCGATGCGCCGGCTTCTTTTAAAAAACGGCCGGCATTGATCAGGGCCTCGGATCTGGCGCTCTGGTAGGACATAAACGGCATGTCGCCCACCACCATGGCCGTGCGCGCGCCTTTGGCCACAATACGGGTGTGATAAATCATTTCATCCATGGTCACCCCGAGGGTGGTGGCCTCGCCCTGGACCGCCATGCCCAGCGAATCGCCAACCAGCAGCACGTTTACGCCCGCTTCATCGGCCATCTGGGCAAACGGATGGTCATAGGCGGTCAGAACAGTGATCTTTTCTCCCTTTTTTTTCATGTCCAGGAGTTTTTTCGTGGTTATTGCGCTTGCCATGATCGGTCTCCTTTTCGGCCTTTGCAATGATTCGCCGGTTTTGGCCGGGCGCCGGAATTTTCCGGATATTGCCGGATATATAAATTTTCTTGTATATAGTCCGTGCCCGGGATGTCAAGTTCAACATATGGGTTGACAAGATTTTGTTATTTTTCGTATCTATATAAGATTATACAATTTGCGGCCTGCGGGCCATGTCATACTATCCTGCAATCATTATAATCATCACCGGCAGGGTCACAATAATTTCCATTCGGGACGGCAGGCCTTTTTTATAGCAGGCCTGACCGGTCCAGTTGATTTGCGGACGCTAATGATACAGCTTGTCAGGGGTTTTAAAGACATTCTGCCGCCGGAAACTTCGGTGTGGCAGTCCATTGAAGATACGGCCAGGCGGCATTTCGAAAATTTCGGTTTCCGGGAAATCCGGCCGCCCGTACTTGAACAGGCCGCGCTTTTTCAGCGAAGCATCGGAGAGCATACCGATATCGTGGAAAAGGAGATGTATACCTTTGCCGGCAGCCGCGACACCCTGCTGACCCTGCGGCCCGAGGCTACCGCATCAGTGGTGCGTGCCTATATCCAGCACAAGATTTATGCAGCCGATCCTGCGGCCCGCTTTTACACCATCGGCCCCATGTTTCGAAAAGAGCGGCCACAGAAAGGCCGTTACCGGCAGTTTTACCAGATCAACGCCGAGGTCTTCGGGGTGGATTCCCCGTATATGGACGCCCAGCTCATTTACATGTGCATGACCTTTTTCCGGCGGCTTTCGGTTTCCGGTCTGCAGGTGCATTTAAATTCCCTGGGCTGCCCCGAATGCCGGCCCGCGTTTCGGGAAAAGCTTTCTGAAATGCTTGCCGGCCGGGCTGAGAATTTGTGTCCGGACTGCCTGCGCCGTCTGGAGAAAAACCCTTTGCGCGTGCTGGACTGCAAGGTGCCGGCCTGCAGGGAGGCGGTGGCCGATGCCCCGTCCATGCTCGATTTTCTCTGCGATGACTGCGGGCAGCATTTCCGGACCGTACAGGCGGCCCTGGCGGATATGGACATTGAGTTTCAGATCGATCCCCGCCTGGTGCGGGGGCTTGACTATTACACGCGAACCGCCTTTGAGATCCAGACCTCGGAACTCGGGGCCCAGAATGCGGTTGCCGGCGGCGGCCGCTATGACCAGCTTGTGGAAATGCTCGGGGGTCCGGCCCAGCCGGCCATCGGGTTTGCCATCGGCCTGGACCGTCTGGTGGAGCTGTTTGCCGCCAAGTTTCCGGCACCGGAAACAGGGCCGGAGGTGTTTTTTCTCCCCATGGGAGATGCCGCCCGGAAGCGGGCCGCCAAATGGTCAAGCCAGCTGGCCGACGCGGGCGTGCGCGTGGAGGCGGATTTTTCGGGCCGGAGCTTAAAGGCGCTTATGCGCCGGGCCGACCGCATGGGCGCGGCCCGGGTGCTGATTGTGGGCAGAATTTATATCCGAACATGTGGGCAGGTAGCGGAAAAATGATTTTCCGGCCGGTTTTGTTTGTAAAAAAACATCCATAAGGAGTCAGGGGATTGAACGATACATTGGGAGATATGCGGCGGAGCCATCACTGCAACGCCCTGGGCGCGGCGGATATCGGCGCGCAGGTGGTGCTGATGGGCTGGGTGCAGCGGCGCCGGGATCACGGCGGCGTGATATTTGTTGATTTGCGGGACCGGGAAGGCATCACCCAGGTGGTGTTCAATCCTGACCGGGATGCGGCGGTGCATGAAAAGGCCCATGCCATCCGCAGTGAATATGTGCTGGCCGTCCGGGGGGTGGTGGAAAAACGGCCCGAGGGGATGACCAACCCGGCTTTGGCAACCGGTGAAATCGAGGTCATGGTCTCGGAATTAAAAATTTTAAACCGGGCCCAGACACCGCCGTTTATGATTGAAGACCAGGTGGATGTCAATGAAAACACCCGGCTGGCCAGCCGCCACATTGATCTGCGCCGGCCGTCTTTGCAAAGCAACATCATGATGCGCCACAGGGCTGCGGCCGCCGCGCGCCGGTATTTAAACGATCAGGGATTTCTTGATATTGAAACCCCGTTTTTAACCCGCAGCACCCCTGAAGGCGCCCGGGACTACCTGGTGCCCTCCCGGCTGAATCCGGGTTCGTTTTACGCGCTTCCCCAGTCGCCCCAGCTTTTCAAGCAGCTTTTGATGATCTCGGGCTTTGACCGGTATTACCAGATCGTGCACTGCTTCAGAGACGAGGACCTGCGGGCCGACCGTCAGCCGGAATTCACCCAGATCGACATGGAGATGTCCTTTGTGGGCGAAGAAGACGTCATGGCCGTGGCTGAAGGGCTGATTTCCTCGGTTTTCCGGGAGGTGGGCCGGGCTGCGCCCAGCCCGCCGTTTGCCCGGATGACCTACCAGGAGGCAATGGATCGCTACGGACTGGACCGGCCCGATACCCGGTTTGGCCTGGAGCTTTGCGATATTTCCGATATCGTGGCTGAATCCGGGTTTAATTTGTTTTCCAATACAGTGAAAAAAGGCGGCATTGTCAAGGCGCTAAACGCCAAAGGCTGTGCCGGTTTCACGCGCAAGGAGATCGATGATTTCACCGATTTTGTGGCCGTGTACCGGGCCAGGGGACTGGCCTGGATCCGGGTGAAGGAAAACGAGTGGCAGTCGCCCATCACCAAGTTTTTCTCAGAGGAGGAAAAACAGGCCATGGCCGCGCGTCTGGACATGCAGCCCGGCGACCTGGTGTTTTTCGGTGCGGACCAGCCCGGCATTGTCAACGAGTCCCTGGGGCAGCTGCGCAATCACCTGGGCAAAAAACTGGGCCTGATTGATGAAAATACATACGCGTTTGTCTGGATCACCGACTTTCCCATGTTTGAATACGATGAAACCGAAAAGCGATACCAGGCCCTGCATCACCCCTTTACCGCCCCGGCGGAAAAAGATCTGGAAAAGCTGGCCTCCGATCCCGTGAACATGCGCTCAAGGGCTTATGACTTGGTGTTAAACGGCTCGGAAATCGGCGGCGGCAGCATCCGCATTCATCAAAAGGACGTGCAGGTCCGGGTCCTGGAGGCCCTGGGCATGGACCGGGCCGAATACGAGGAAAAATTCGGGTTTCTGCTCTCTGCCCTGGACTCCGGGGCGCCGCCCCACGGGGGCATTGCCTTTGGCTTTGACCGGCTGATGACCATACTTTGCAACACGTCTTCCATCCGGGAGGTGATCGCCTTTCCCAAGACCCAGAAAGGCGCCTGTCTGATGACCGCGGCCCCGGCTGCCGCGACCTCAGCCCAGCTCGGGGAACTGGGTCTGAAGATCCGGCGGGTGGAATAGTCCTGATGCTTGACATTTTTGCTTGACATTTTTATTGTCAGACCATAAATAGACATTCTTGATTCACACTTTGTTCCCCAGTAGCTCAGTTGGCAGAGCAGGTGGCTGTTAACCACCGCGTCCGTGGTTCGAGTCCGCGCTGGGGAGCCAAAATACGAATGCAACCCTTTTCCTAACCGGTTGCTTAACGAATAGAGCCCCGCATCAGTGATGTGGGGCTCCGTTGTTTTAAACGCATTAATTTCATAAAGTTACGCGATCTCCGACATTCCCGGCTGCATTCTCGATTCTCCGTTTTTCAGAATTCCTTGTTTAACAGGCCGGTTGCACTAAGGGTCGAAAAGCTCGGCCGGCAGTAGCCCAAAAATAGCCGAATATCCGTTCGGTAGCCGATCCATTCAGGAATTGGTCAAAAAAATACCCATGGTGGAATTGTTGCTTGACAGAAATTTTGTTTATCGTATGATTGATCATCTGATAGAGCGCGTGATATGAATTCTGTGAGATTAGGTTCCCCGGTTTTTTAAGGAGAGCGCCATTGAACGCCCAGACCGATATATCTGGACTGGTCCGTGAGCTGCGGGAGCGCACGGGCCTGACCCAGGAAAAGTTCGCCGCTATGCTCGGCGTGACCCTCCCCACCATCAATCGCTGGGAAAACGGCCGCGCCCGGCCGTCGCCCCTTGCCATGGAAAAAATTGAGGCGCTGCTGCGCAGTATGGGAGACCGGGGCAGCGATCTTCTCGTTGAACTTCTTGGCAATGAACCAGTGTAGCCTGGATGGGCTATGACATTGAAATTTGTGCTTCGGAGCAGACACAATGAGTATGAACACGACCAGGGAAATCATTGATCGAATCTTCAAAGAGCCGGGCATCAAATACGAACTCACCGAGTTTGAAACCCTGGGCAAGCCAATCCATGCAATTCTCGATATTCAGACCAAAACCGTGGACACCGGCCGGGATGCCGGCAAGACCAAGTACTTTCTGAAAAGCCAGGTTCCCTTTTCTTCGGGCAAGGAGGAGATTCAGGGCTATGTGGACGGCGGCAAGTCGGCGCCCGAGGAGATCGTTCGCCAGCTTTGGGTATACAAGCTAATCCATCAGTATGGGTATCAGCCTGATGAGATCGACCTGGAAAAGAGCGTCCAGTTCGGCACCGAGGTGGGCAACAAGGCAGCTGATATCATCGTATATACCGATGCCGACAAGGAAACGCCCAAGATCATTGTCGAGTGCAAGAAGCCCAAGCGCAAAGACGGCATCGAGCAGCTTAAAAGCTACAACAATATCCTTAACCAAGGAGAGTTAGCGGTAAACCGAGTTTTCAAGGAATACTTGACAACTGCCACTGACGGTAAAAATGGCTGCTGTAAATATTACCACATGATGGAAGCATTGGTTTTAGGGGAGAAACCATAATGGATACTCCCCGCCCGACACCCATCTATCGCCTCCTGCATATCGACAACCTTGAGGTGATCCTGGACTGCGGCGGGATGCATGCGCCCAACCACCCCCCTGAAGACGCATGCGATTATCGGGCAATTCACAATGTGGATATCCAGAAGATCCGCCGGCAGCGCCCCATTGCCTGCGGGCCGGGCGGTACGGTGCACGATTATGTGGCCTTTTATTTCGGTCCGCGATCACCCATGCTATTTCAGCTTCACACTGGCTGGGTTGAAAATTATAATGAAGGCCAGGAACCCTTGATCTATGCGGTTTCAACTGTCGAAACGATCACTCGGGCAGGGCTTGGTTTTGTTTTTTCCGACGGCCATGGCATTGCTGCCTTTACGCAATGGTTTGACGATCTCAAAGATCTGGATAAGGTCGATTGGGATATGGTCTATGCCGATTACTGGGCCGACACCGTGGATGACATGGACCGGCAGCGGCGCAAGCAGGCCGAATTTTTGGTGCATCGGTTCTGCCCGTGGGAAGTGGTCAACCGGATCGGCGTGTTGAATGAGACCACCAAGAAAGGGGTTGAGCGCGTCTTGAACCGAAAAAATGTTTCCATGCCGGTGGAAGTGCGCCGGCAATGGTACTACTAACCGGGAGGGTAAGAGAAAATGATTGAACCAACCCGCGGCAATATTTTTACAGACGATGCGGAAGCCTTGGTTAACACGGTCAATTGTGTCGGGGTAATGGGTAAGGGAATTGCTTTGCAGTTCAAGAAGGCGTTTCCAGAGAATTTTAAGGCCTACGAAGCTGCCTGCCGAAGGGAAGAGGTTAAACCTGGCCGCATGTTCGTGTTCGAAACCGGCCAGATGTTCAATCCTCGCTATATCATCAACTTCCCTACCAAGCGCCACTGGCGCGGCAAAAGCCGCTATGAGGATATTGAAAGCGGCCTCAAGGCCTTGGTGGGGGAAGTGCGGCAGCGCAAGATTCGGTCCATTGCCATTCCGCCACTGGGGTCAGGGTTGGGCGGCCTGCAGTGGGATCGGGTCAAAAGAATGATCGAAACGGCCTTTCAGAACCTGCCGGATGTTCATGTGAAGCTCTATGAGCCGAAAGGCAGCCCGGATGCCAGGGATATGCCAGTGGGCACCGCCAAACCGAAGATGACCGTGGCCCGGGCCTTGCTCATCAAGCTTATGAAACAGTATGCGCGATTCGCATACCGGTTGACGCTGCTGGAGATACAGAAGCTCGCCTATTTTTTACAGGAATCGGGCATGGATCTGAAGCTGCGGTATGTCAAGCACCTGTATGGCCCCTATGCCCATAACCTCAACAAGGTGCTGGAAATCCTCGAGGGGCACCATATTCGGGGTTATGGGGATACCCAGAAACCGGATGTGGAGATTACGCTGCTTCCGGATGCCGAAGAAGCCGCTGACCATTTCCTTCAGAAAAATCAAAGCGCCGCAGGGCACATCGAGCGGGTGGCGGATCTCGTGGATGGATTTGAGACGCCTTACGGCATGGAGCTGCTGGCTTCGGTTCATTGGGCGGCTGTTCATGACGGCGAAGTTTCGGATGCGGAAAGCGCCGTTGTTGCCATGGCCCGCTGGAATGACCGTAAACGGCGGTTGTTCCAGCCGGCGCATATCCGGCTGGCCTGGGAGAGGCTCCAGGCCGAGGGGTGGCTAAAAGCGTGACAAGCGAACGGGAGATAAAGCCATGAAGCTATCCGAAGAAGACCAGCGATTGCTCGATGAATTGTGCCGGCAAAACAATGTGAGCCTGGCCAAGGTGCGCAAACTGCTGGAAACGGTTTACGATTATGAGTTCAAGGAACGGCGAACCGGCGTTTATGACGCCTTACGAGAAATCTTGAAAAGTCGCCCGGCTGCTGAAGGATAATCGTCATGAAATTCCGTAAACTGATCATCGAGAACTACAAGTCCTTTCAGTTCGCCACGGAAATTCGTTTTCCTGTGGGCGAAGACGGCCGGAGTATCTTTTTGATCGGCGGCATTAACGGCGCTGGCAAGACCTCCATTATGGAGGCTGTCAATTATTGTCTTTACGGCGCCAAGGCGGATGAAATATTCCGCAGCATCAACCGCAGGGAAAAGACCCGGGGCAATGCATCGGTTTCTTTTGAGCTGGTGATGGAGATGAACGACCTTTCGGAGCTGGTGGTCAAGCGCTCCTGGAGCGCAGGGGTGGCCGACGATCCCAAACCCAGGGACCTGACGGAGGGGCTGGTGGTGGTGCGCGACGGCAAGCGGGTCTCGGTGCAGAACCAGGAGATTTGGCAGGATTTTATCCGCTCCGTGATCCCGCCGGGTATCACCCAGTTCTTCTTTTTCGATGGGGAGAAAATACAGGCCATCGCCGCGGACGACCACTCGGAGGTGCGGCTGAAATCCTCCTCGGAAGCCGCTCTGGGCATCCAGTACATCAACCGCTTGGCTTCCGACATTCTCTATATCAAGAACGAAGAACGGAAGGGGTTTGTGGAAATATCCGACGAAGACCTGGATTTCAAGCAAAGCGAATTGAAAAAAGAACCCAGCAAGCTAACTCGCCGGCAAACAGAGCGCGAGCGCGTGCAGCAGGAGCTGAAAGAATTCAAGCAGCAGCTCGAAGATGCCCGGCAACGCTTTACCGCCACCGAGATCGACAAGGACTACTACCGGACACTCAAAACCCGTCTGAGTGGGGCCGGGAGTCTGGTGTTTGACCAACAGCGGGAGCTGACGACATTTCAGGAAGGATGCTTCTGGGAGAATTAGACCATGGCCGACCGACTGTACACATCCAATGAGGCGGACGAGGTGCTCAGCGCCCTGAGATTTGAAACCAAGCTGGAAAAGGCGACCCTGGCCCGCATGGCTTTTGCCCTGTCCCTGGCCAAGGAAGGGACGGATGTGGCTCATAGCGCCAGTTTCACCGGCGCAAAGATGAAGCGCCCCACCTTTGTGGGCGAAGACGAAATCTTCATGCGGGCGCTGATCTGCCATGTCTACCGCAGACGCGATATTGATGAAGACGGATTTTTTTCCAACCGCTCCATCGTGAAAGACCATATCGACAGCGGGGCCGAACTGCTGGGCCGCCTGTATCAGGAATGCGGCCGGGATGCGGACAGTTTGCTAACGCACTTGGTGGACGAAGTGGAGTTCGGCGGGCGTAGGGAAACCGCCGGTCATGGACTGGATATTTTCATCGGCCGGACCCTGTTGCAGCAGCAAGAAATGATCATGGAACTCAACAATACCGCCAGGCATGCCAACTCGCACCTGGCCATCATGGGCAAACCAGGTACGGGGAAGACCCAGCTTGTATTGAAAATTCTGACCGATATGCGCCAGCAGTCCAACTATCAGACCAATTTCATCTATTTCGACTACAAGGGCGATGTGGTGGACAATGAACGATTTCTTGAAGCCGCCAAGGTCCATCCCTTCCGGCTGCTCCAGGGCGGAGAGAGCCTGCCTATCAATCCTTTTGTCTTGCCGGCCTATGATGGGCAGACCGTCAATGTGTCGGCCCCGGAAAAGGCCGAAAGCTTCGCCTCCATCAACAGCAAACTGGGGGTGGTCCAAAAGGGCGCGTTGACCGAGGCGATCCGTGCCGCCTATGCACAAAGGGCTGATTCGGCGGCTCCCTATCCGGATTTCCACGATGTGTATCGAATGGTGGCGGCCATGTATGAAGCAGACAACAAGAAAGACGACAGCCTTATCGAAGTGCTGCGGGACCTTTCGGATTTCGATCTGTTCTGGCGGCATGGAAGCGATATGGTCCCCTCGACCGGATTTCCAATCGAACATTGCTGATTGATGTGCACGCCATGCCGGTGTTGAAGGAATTAGTGGCTTACCTGGTGATCGAGCGGCTCTACAAGGAAATGGCGCTGTTGCCCGACAGCCCGGTCCGGGACGGGCGGCGCACCATTCGATCCATCCTGGTCATCGACGAGGCCCACAACTACCTGAGCCAGCGCAATATCTTTCTGCAGCGCATCATTCGTGAGGGGCGCTCCAAGGGCATCGTGGTGTTCTTTGCCAGCCAGTCCCCCAACGATTACCAGCAGAAGTTTTTCAATTTTCAGGAGTTACTGGAGTTTGCTTTCATCTTTCAATGCGAAGGGGTTTCGGCCGCATCGGTCCAGGATATCCTGGGTTGCAGCAACAAAACCGCCAAAGACCTGCAAACCGAAATCGCGCGCCTGGAACCCTGGCAGGTGGTGGCCCGCAGCCCGGAAAAGACAGAGGAATTTGTGAAATTTACGGCGGAGGCTTTTTATAGGAATTATTAAAACCATGAGCGAATACCAGTATTATGAATTCCTGGCCATGGAGCGGCCGCTGACAAAAGAGGAAATGGACGAGCTGCGGGCGCTTTCCACGCGGGCCACGATCACGCCAGTCAGCTTCACCAACGAGTACAACTGGGGCGACTTCAAGGGCGACCCGGAAAAGCTGATGGAACGTTATTTCGATGCCCACGTTTATGTGGCAAACTGGATGACAGCCATATTCATGGTGCGGCTGCCCATGGAGGCATTGACCCAAGAGACGGCCAAGGCCGTGGCCGCACCTTATCTTTTGGATATCAAGCCCACCAAAACCCATTGGATCATCATCTGGAGCGTGGAGGAGTCGGAAAACTACGACCGTTTAGGTATGGAGGACGGCCGCGGCTGGATGGCGCGTCTGGCACCGGTACGGGATGAACTGTACCGAAAGCAACGAGAGGTCAAGCACCGTGAGAAACGCAAGGCGTATCTGGAGAATCTATCCAGCGATTTTCCCAAGGCCTGGGCGTCGGTCAAAGAACCCGTCGAGCGCCGATCGGGGCGGGGCTATGGCGAGGCCTGCCGCATACTCGTTGACATCGCCGAAGCCTATGATCTGTTTGCGACCAAAAAGCAATTTCAACAAGAACTCAAAAAGTTCATGGCCGGCCACCTGCGGCGCAAGGCGCTGATTCAACGCCTGGTGACGGCCGGTATCTGGAGGGAAGGTTAAATGCAGTATCACAAGCCAAGGACACGGACCTGGACGGGTATTACCAATTTGGCCACAGCCGGTTCGACTATGTGCGAGTCCCTTCGGGTAAGCTCTGTCTGACTATTCATGACCGCAGCTATTTTTACAGCGACAATTTCCGGAAAAACCGGCGTGACACGAAGCGTAAACAGCTTGAAGACAGTCTGGATGCCTTTGTGATCGGACTCATCAAACGAGCCGCAAAGAAAAAGGAATACCGGCAACAGAAAGAGGAAGAGGAACGGAAGCAACAAGAGATGGCACGCCTGAGAGAGGAAGAGCGGCAACGCCAGGCTGAACTGAATCGCAAGATTCAAGAAGAGCGCAAGCGTGTCTCGAACTTGATCACCGATGCCGGGAACCATCAAAAAAGCATTCAGATCCGTGATTTTGCCGCTGCGGTCGAGAAGGAACATCGAAATGGCCATGTGGTATACGTCAATGCGGATGAATACGAGAGCTGGGTTACGTGGGCACGGGATCAGGCGGACCGCCTGGACCCCCTTCTTGGTTTCGGAGGCAGCACCACATCGCTGCTCTTTGCCAAATGCTGATCAACGGCAACGGCATGAATATTTATATCAACGGTGCGGGCGTTATTTCGCCCCAGCAGACATTTGACAACGAAACATTTCTGCCGGAGGTCATTGAGTATGACGGTAATGTACTGACCTGCATTGCGCCGAATTTCAAAGATTACATCAACCCCTTCCATATGCGCCGGCTCAGCCGCATGCTGCGCATGGGACTTTCTGCCGCCACCATCTGTCTTCGAAACGCCCGGCTGGAAACACCGGATGCCGCTGAGGTCTGTTTTAAACATTTAACAGGCGAATACGCCACGGCATCTTCCTTCGGGGTCTGGCTCGGTGCCGGGATATTGAAAACCCGGACCATCCCCGAGTCCGTCCTGGCCGCTCCAGCCACGTCCGATCGCCCGCTTCGGTTCGGACAGTTCTTGTCTGCAACCATTTTCTGGGCAGGAATTATTCCTTTTTTCTGCTTACGGCCTGAACCGCGTCTGTATCAACCGCAAGAACCATATTCCGGTCATTTTCTTTGTTGGCGTTTTTTTGGGTCAATGCATATATTGATAAATGAGATGCGGCAGGGTTTTTTCATCCGCGCTCAGTCGAGCGGGGCCGGAGCGGGCCGCAGCCTTGCGGGCCCGCCCTGATGCATTTAAACCAATACGTCCAAAAAAGCAAAGAAAGGAGACTTATCCATGGCAGAACAAAAACAGATTTACAAATGTGAAGCGTGCGGCAACATTGTTGAGGTACTCCACGGCGGCGCCGGCGATCTGGTGTGCTGCGGGGAGAACATGAAGCTGTTTGAGGAAAAGAGCACAGACGAGGGCAAGGAAAAACACGTGCCCGTGGTCGAGGCCGCTGACGGCGGCGTCAAGGTCAAGGTCGGCAGCAATCCCCATCCCATGGAGGAAAAGCATTACATTGAATGGGTGGAAATCATCGACGGCGACCAGTCCTGCCGTCATTACCTGAAGCCGGGCCAGGCGCCCGAAGCGGTTTTCAAGGGGACCGGCCCCAATGTAGTCGCCCGTGAATACTGTAACGTGCATGGATTGTGGAAATCCTAAAGCCCTTTTCGTCAAACGGAAAAGAGCCGGACCCGCCCGGCTCTTTTCCGTTCGCTGATCTGTATCCCGCATAGCGCGGCAACAGGAGACCCCCAAAATGAAAAAACGTTTTGCATTCAGGCATGTCATTATTGCCGTGATTTTGTTTTTGGGCGTGCTGTGGTCGTTTGGCTCCGCAGCCCAGGACACGGCCGGTTATCCCAACAAACAGTTTGTTGCCGATGCCCGCTGGGTCAAAGACCACATGGAAGACAAGGATGTGGTTATCGTTGATGTCCGCAGGGACAAATACTTTGACGGCCGGGTGATCCCCGGGGCGATCCGGATGCCCTGGTCGGAATTTCGTTTTAACGACATTGGCAACAACCTGGGTTCCTTATTCAGGGGGGTGGAGCAGGCCCAGCAGATTCTGGGCGGCCACGGCATAACCCCCACCGATACGGTGCTGCTTTATGACTCGGTGGAGCGCGACGGCGGGGCAACAGCCTCATATGTGTTCTGGATTCTGGATGTAATGGGCCATGAAAACAAGAAAATCCTTAAACGGGGCATTGACGCATGGGCGGATGCCGGCTATGAGATCGCAGACCAGCCCAGACAGCCCGAGCCCGTCACCTACCAGGCCGCATCTGAGCAAATGCGCAAGCATCTGCTGATTGACGCGGATTTCATTTACCGCCGCCTGGGAGATTTTTACTATCAGATCGTGGATGTGCGCTCCAGGGAGGAATATCTCGGAGAAAAGGGCTCCAAAGGCGTTGACGGCACGCCCCTGAAGCTCGGTCATATCCCTACTGCGGTGAATGTCAATTATCAGGATGCATGGACCGATCCGGAAACCAAGGACATCAAATCCTATCCAGCGCTCCGGGAACTCTACAAGGGACTGGACCCGGCCAAGGGCGTGATTGTTTACTGCGCTTCAGGAAGACGCAGTTCTTTTTCCTATTTCGTGCTCCGGCTCATGGGGTTTGAAAATGTTTACACCTACGAGGCGTCCTGGGAGGAATGGGGCCGGCCGGACAGGTTTCTTCCTGTGGAGACCACGGAGAATGAATTGACCGGGGATTTTCTGCCGCAGCCGGTAAAAATGACCGGTTCGGTTCAAAGCACCGGCGGCAGCCCGGATGCGTCCCGGCCCAAAGACGGTGAGTCTGCCGGCGGATACGTGTCCTGCGGAGGTTGATCATGGATAAAAATCAATTGTCACCGCCGTACTGGAAATGGGTTTCGGCAGCCTTTGCCCTGGCCGGGATTATTGTGTTTGTTTTTGCCACATTCGGCCCGCCGGCCTCGTCCTCCGGTTTTGTGGCCGTATTAAAAGGCGCCATTGCACCTGTTGCGCCGGATTATGTGGAGGCAAAGGCCCATTATCGCATGTCAGCAGGCCCGGGGGCATGGGTTTTTGCCTTTGTGCTGGGCATGGCCATTGGCGGGTTTATCGCGGCCCGCACCTTTCCCGCACCCGTGCGCGACATTCCTGAAATATGGGAGAAGCGCTTCGGCAGCAGCCGGATCAAGCGGTATGCAGCCACTTTTGCCGGCGGGTTTGTGATCCTGTTTGCATCCCGGCTCACCGGGGGCTGCACCCTGGGGCTGTTTATTTCCGGCTCCACCCAGCTGGCTGTCAGCGGTTTGTATTTTGGTGTGCTGATTTTTGCCTTTGCCATGCTCACAGCCCGGATTGTTTACGGCAGGGCAGGAAAGGAGGGCCAATGAGTTCCCAGATATGGCTTGGCTTGCTTTCCGGCATTGCGTTTGGATTTGTGATCCAGCGGGTCGGGGCCACCAACCCGGACAAGATGGCCCGGGCGCATTTGATGATCGAAGGCGGGATTCCGCGCTTCATGCTCCTTGCCGTGCTGCTGTCCGCCATCGGCCTGCTGGGGCTTGACGTCTCGGGCGTTGGCCGGACACTGATCATTCCCGCGAGCCTGGTGGCCACCGGGATTGCGGGTGTGCTGTTTGGTATCGGCTGGGGGCTTTGCGGCTATTGCCCGGGCACCACCTGGGCGGCGGCCGGAGAGGGGCGGATGGACGCGGTGTTTGCCCTGCTCGGCGGGCTTGCCGGTACCGCCCTGTTTGCCCAGGTGCATGAGATTTTGATCCCGCTTCTGCATGCGCCCACCAACCTGGGCCAGATCACCCTGGCGGATTGGTTCGGCAGTGAGCTTGCGGCCGCGGTGGTTCTTGTGGCGGTTTTTGCCGCCAGCATTTTGGGCATCGGCATGCTCTGGGAAAGGGATTGAAATGACCCGGTCGGTTAAAGGGCTTGTTTTTGGGGCAGCCGTTGTTTTGGCCTGCCTGCAGATAATCGGCTGCGGCCAGGCCGGGGAAAAGACCGCGGACCTGGAGGTGCCGCGGGGATATCTGGCACAGATCCGGGTGGAGCAGGGGGACCGGGTTTATGGTTTCGGGCCCTTTGTGGGCTATTATTTCCGGCCGGAAACGCCGGGGGATTTCACCCGGCTGGAGTTTGTCTGCTTTAACGAGCGCAGCTTTTATACCAAAGACCTTCCGGAAAACACGAGGCTTTTTGAAGGCACGGCCGTATTGGCCCGGCTGCCGGAATCCGATTTTGAGATACCCGCTTCCGGGCGGATCAACCCGGTGTATTTCCCGGAGGCCCCGGTACAATGGATAGAGAGCCGGCCGGCGCCAAAAGACGAATTCCTTCATTTTCATTCCTGCTATGACGCCCGGGGTGCGGTGCTCACCGGCTACTGGTTCCGGCATGCAGCCGCTGCCGAATTCACCTATGACATGGGCGGACGGGTGGGACCTGACAGCCCGCTTTATCACGAGGTTTTTCCGGGAGTTGACCGCGGCTTTGCCCGGATAATTGAATTTGACCACGGCCCGGAGTAAAAACCGGACAAGGATTTTGGGGTGAAAATTTTTGCATCTGCAGAGCGGAATTGTTATGTTGTGTGCTTATGATCAAAAGTACCGGCTCAACGCACCGGCACCATCTGAAATCAGACTTTTTACGGTGCCATCAACCACCGAAGAGACAACTTTCTGATTTTACTTAACACTTAATCACTTAAAACTTAACACTGCCTGTAAAAAAGACTTTTTACAGGCTTATCAATTTTAACCATATTATGAAAAAGGAGAAAGATCCATATGGCACGTTTGAAAGGAACACGGACTGAAAAGAATCTGCTGACCGCATTTGCCGGCGAATCCCAGGCCCGCAACCGGTATACTTACTTTGCCAAGCAGGCCAAAAAGGACGGCTACGTTCAGATCTCAGATATTTTCGAGGAAACCGCCAACCAGGAAAAAGAACATGCCAAGCGGCTTTTCAAGCTTCTGGAGGGCGGTGAGGTGGAAATCGCAGCAGCCTTTCCCGCAGGGGTCATCGGCACCACCCTGGAGAACCTGAAGGAAGCCGCAGGCGGTGAGAATTATGAATGGACAGATATGTATCCCGGCTTTGCCAAAACCGCCCGGGAAGAGGGGTTCGATGATATCGCAGAGATCCTCGAATCCATAGCTGTTGCTGAAAAACAGCATGAAAAGCGCTACCTGGACCTGGCGGCCAACATTGAAGCCGGCCGGGTGTTTAAGCGCGATTCCGCCACCACCTGGCGCTGCCGCAATTGCGGATACCTCCACGAAGGCACCGAGGCCGTGGAGGAGTGCCCGGCCTGCGCCCATCCACAGGCCCATTTCGAACTTTTGGGCGAAAACTGGTAAAGCATCATCATAAGTGAAAACCTGCTGGCGGATTTGTTTTTTAAACAAATCCGCCTTTTTTTTGGTTGAAGCCGGGGTTCAGCCGCGTTATGGTATAAAAGACAGGCCATGATCCGGGTTACCTTTAAACAGAGGCTGTTTGCTGTGGGCATAATCAAAAAGGTACCGACTGCCGAAGGGCTGCAAATAAAGGCTGTGATCGGCTCCTTTCGCAGGGCGCTGTTATGGACAATGATTCTGCCGGCGGTTTTCCTGTTTGCCCTCCCGGTTGTCGGCCGGGCCCAAACCCCTGTTCTTTCCGCATCAGAGATTGATTATCCGCCATTTTGCTTTGTTGACGAGCAGGGCCGTGCAGACGGTTTTTCCGTTGAACTCATGCGCGCGGCCCTGTCTGCAACGGGCCGGGACGTGGTTTTCCGCACCGGACCCTGGCATCAGGTCCGGGGCTGGCTGGAAGACGGCGAAATCCAGGCCCTGCCCCTTGTGGGCCGCACACCGGAACGCGAAGAAATCTTTGATTTCACCTTCCCCTACATGTCACTTCACGGGGCCATAGTCGTGCGCCGGGGCACCACCGGCATCTGGAAGCTTTCTGATCTGGAGGGCCGGCAGGTGGCGGTGATGAAGGGCGATAACACCGAAGAATTTCTGCGGCGCAAAGACCGCGGTATTGACATCCGCACCACGACCACCTTTGAAGAGGCCCTTTACGGATTGTCCGAGGGCCAATATGATGCCGTTTTCATCCAACGCCTGGTGGCCCTGCGTCTTTTGCAGGAAACCGGGCTCACCAACCTGGAAATCGTTAACAAACCCGTGGAGGAATTCCGCCAGGATTTCTGTTTTGCGGTCAAAGAAGGCGATCGCAACACCCTGGCCCTTTTAAACGAGGGCCTGTCACTTGTCATGGCAGACGGCACTTTCCGGCGCCTTCACGCAAAGTGGTTTGCCGCCATGCAGCTTCCCGGCCGCCAGATCCTGGTGGGCGGAGATCACAATTATCCCCCTTACGCGTTTCTCGATGAAGATGGCCGGCCCGCGGGTTTTAACGTGGATCTGATCCGGGCCGTGGCCCGGGAGGTGGGCCTGGATATCCATATCCGCCTGGGCCCCTGGGAAGAAATCCGCAATGCCCTCAAAAACGGTGAAATCGATGTGATCCAGGGAATGTTTTATTCTCCGGAAAGAGACCGGGTTTTTGATTTCACGCCTCCCCATAAGGTGAATCATTATGTTGCGGTGGTGCGCAAAAACCAGGGGCCTGCCCCGGATTCGGTGGACGAGCTGGAAGACATGCGCATTGTTGTCCAGGGCGGGGATATCATGCATGATTTTGCCCTGGAAAACGGCCTGGAGGACAGGATATCCGTGGTGGATGCCCAGGAAGACGCTCTCCGGGAATTGGCCCGGGGCCGGCATGACTGCGCTCTGGTGGCCAGAAGAAGCGCCCTTTACTGGATGGAGAAATACGGATGGGGCAACCTGGAAGTGGGCCGGCATGCGTTTTTGTCCCCCGAATACTGCATGGCCGTGAAAAACGGCCATCAAGCCCTGCTGGCCCAACTGGGCGAGGGCCTTGAGGCAGTTGAAGAAAGCGGGGAATACCGGCGCATTTATGAAAAATGGATGGGGGTTTATCCGGGTGAAGATCCGGATTTGGTCCAGATTCTCAAATATTTGGCAATGGTGCTGGGCCCGCTTTTGTTTGTGCTGCTGGCCTCTGTGGCCTGGACTTGGTCGCTTCGCCGGCAGGTGTCGCGCCGGACCGCTGAGCTCCAGGAAAGCGAGCAGCATTTCCGCAACCTGGCGGATTCCGGATCCGCCCTGATCTGGACCGCGGACGTCAACAAGCAGTGCGATTACTTCAATCGGGCCTGGCTGGAATTTACCGGCCGGAGCTTGTCCCAGGAAAAGGGCGAGGGCTGGATCCAGGGCGTGCATCCAGAGGACCGGGACCGGTGCATTGAGATATTTCAAAGGGCCTTTGACCGGCATGAGCGGTTTTCCATGATTTATCGTCTTCGCCGACATGACGGACAATACCGCTGGATTCAGGATGCCGGCAGTCCCAGATATGATTTCAACGGACAGTTTATCGGCTATATCGGCCATTGCCTGGATATCACCGATTTCAAGCGGGCCCAGGAGCGCATCGAGCATTTAAACAATGTTTTGCGTGCGATTCGGGACGTCAATCAGCTCATTGTCCGCGAACGCGACCCTGAAGCATTGATCCGGGAGGCGTGCCGGCTTCTGGTGGACAACCGCGGTTATGCAAGCGTGCTGATCGTTCTGGCAGATGACACGGGATATCCCGCATCCTGGAGCGAAGCGGGAATGGGAGAGGTTTTTCTGCTCCTCCAGGAAACACTTTCCAGCGGCGAGCTTCCGCAATGCTGCCGCCAGGCCGCGGAGGCGGGCCGGGTCGTGATGATCCATGACCAGGACAAGACCTGCGGGGATTGTCCCATTTCCGATCAATGCGCTGAAAGAGACGTCATGTGCGTGCAGCTTGCCCACGCGGAAAAAGTGTTTGGCTACCTTGCCGTGGCCCTCTCCCACGGGCTTGGCCAGGATACCGAGGAGCAGTCGCTTTTTACGGAAATAGCCGATGATCTGGCCTATGCCCTGGCTGTACTCGAGATGGAAAAACAGCAGGAGGTCTCCGAGCAGCAGCGGCAATCCCTTGAACAACAGCTCCAGCAGGCCCAGAAAATGGAGTCCGTTGGCCGCCTGGCCGGCGGCGTGGCCCATGATTACAACAACATGTTAAGCGTGATCATCGGATACGCTGAACTGGCCCTGGACAAGGTCGATCCGAAAGATCCCCTGCATGGGGATCTCACCGAGATCTTAAATGCGGCCAAACGTTCCAACGACATTACCCGTCAGCTGCTTGCCTTTGCCAGAAAACAGACCATCAACCCGGCTTCACTGGATTTAAACGAAACCGTGGAAGGTATGTTAAAGATGCTGCGCCGGCTCATTGGTGAAGACATTGATCTTTCATGGCGGCCCGGCCCGGAGCTGTGGCCGGTGAAAATGGATCCCACCCAGATCGATCAGATCCTGGCCAACCTGTGTGTCAATGCCAGGGATGCCATTGCCGGGGTGGGTCATATCACCATTGAGACCCATAATATCCGCATTGATGAGCAGTACTGCCGGGATCACGCGGGATTTTTGCCGGGCGAATACGTGCTGCTGGCTGTAAGCGACGACGGCGCGGGCATGGACAGGCAGATGGTGGAAAATATTTTTGAGCCCTTTTTCACCACCAAGGAAGTCAGTAAGGGCACCGGACTGGGATTGGCCACAGTGTACGGAATCGTCAAGCAAAACAATGGGTTTATCAATGTTTACAGTGAACTGCAAGAAGGCACCACTTTCAGGATTTATTTGCCCCGCCATGCTGATGAGGCCAAAACCCTTGTGCTGGACGAATCCGGGGAAGTTCCCCGTGGCAGCGGCCAAACCGTTCTGCTGGTTGAAGACGAGCCCGGGATCATGAAAATGGGTCAGATTATGCTGCAGCAACTGGGTTATGAAGTGCTGGTCGCAGACTCTCCTGCCGGCGCACTGGCGCAGGCACGGGGCCACGGCGGTCCGATTCATCTGCTGATCACAGACGTGGTTATGCCGGAAATGAACGGACGCCGTCTGGCAGAAGCTGTTGAGTCCATTTGCCCGGAGATAAAGGTGCTTTACATGTCCGGATACACAGCCGATGTGATTGCCAATCACGGCGTCTTTGACAAGGGCCTGCATTTTATTGAAAAGCCCTTTTCCATCCGGGAGTTTGCCGTAAAAATACAGCACGTCTTGTAAAAAGCCTTTTACCGCGTTCGCTGTTTTTGCAGGAAGGAAGCCCTGCGGCCGCGGCCCGGGATCGACCTATAACAGTAATTTTTTCTGAAGTTACTTAGAAGCCGGAACGGATTTGTTTTTTAAGGAAAATGAAATGCCATTTTACAAGGAAGGTTACGGCGAGGTCGAGGAGATGATTGCAGAGTTGAAGAAATAGCTGGTTTTATCCGCTTTTGTCCTTTTTTCCCCAAACCGGATCATCGCCAAACCGTTCCATCCAGAGTTCTCCGGGAGAGCGGTGTCTTTTTACGGTTTGCTCGGAAAAACAGTATCTGTAATTGTTGCAGTAATCCATGAGGGTTTTGTAGGCTTCCGTGATCTGCCGGGTCTTTTCAGCGGCCTTTTGCGGGTCCTGCGGGAACCGGTCCGGGTGCCAGCGATAGAGCAGTTCCCTGTAATTGGCCTTGATGTGCGCCATGGTGGCACATTCCGGAAGCCCGAGGGTCTTTCTGGCCCGGTCGATGGTATCAAATTTGCTCATATGAGTGCATTGCCATGACATGGGCATGGATTTAGCGGCACATGCTGCCGGTTTTCATGCCTTTTATGTTTTTCCCGGTTTTTTTTGATTTCTTTCCGGCTCCATTCAAACGCCTTTTGTTCCAGACGGATTTTTTTATTTTGCCCCCTGGTCTGCGTCCTTGTCAAGCCATCTGTTGGATTGGTTTATGGTATCAATTCTGCAGTTACCGCAGAGAAAAGCATTGCAGATATGCAATACACATAAAGCTCCTTTTTTCTTTATTTGCAATAAAATCATTAAAAAAACAATATATTCCATTTTAATAAAATCAGGAAAAAAGTTTGGCACGGCCGATGCAAATATATAATTGATAAATAGTGCCCGAACGAAAACCAGGATTTTTCGTCAAGGTCAAGGACGGCGAAAATTTTAACCGCAGGAATATTAGACGTATTTTGAGGATTAAAATTTGAGCCGGACGCAGAGATTGGCGAAAAAGACGGTTTTCGTTCAGGCACTAAATACACAATCCGGTCAGTCCCAAGCGGGCTGGCCGGCATCTGAAAAAATGAAAGGAGGTCTTTGATTATGCCAGCAGGAGATCGTACAGGTCCCATGGGAATGGGGTCAATGACCGGACGCGGTGCCGGATATTGCGGAGGCTTTGCTGCCCCTGGATTTGCCAATGCCGCTCCCGGACGGGGTCCGGGTTTTGGATTCGGCCGGGGACGCGGCTTTGGCCGGCGTTTTTTCAGCGGCGGTTTTGGTTGGCGCAACCGGTTTTTCGCCACGGGGCTTCCGGCCCGAGCGCAGGGTGCGCCCTATGCCGCAGCCGATCCGGAAGCCGAAAAACAGGGTCTGAAGCAGCAAGCCGATGCTTTGCAATCCGAACTGGAGATGATCCGCAAGCGTCTGGATGAACTCGCCGAGACCTCGTCGTAAAACAGGTGACAGCGGATGTTTAACCCCTGCAGGGGCTCCCGGAACCATCCGGGGGCCCCTGCTTTTGTTTTCCTTAAATTTATTCTTTGCCCTTGCCGGCAGGTGGGGTTTCGGTTTGCGAATCTTGCATTTACGGAATATATTAGACTTTTAAATGGAAATATATTTGATGGCACCGTAAAAAGTCTGATTTCAGATGGTGCCGTAAAAAGTTCAAGATCAAGGCTTGCGAAATTTCGAAGAATGCAGCGTACTTAGCCGTACGTGAAATTCTGAGAAATTGCGCGTAACGCAGATATTGGACTTTTTACGGCGCCATCATATTTGCCGGCAAAAACGGGGAAAACAATAGTGAGTCATCAAGCATGCGCACTTGTGGCAGGGTATCCGGATCTGATGGCGCGTCTTGACGCGCAGCGGCGGTATACGTTTGTAAATGAAAAATACGCACAAGTGGCCCGAATCCCGAAAGATCAACTGCTGGGCCGGGTTGCGGGTCAGGTAAAGTTTTCGAAAAAATGGCTCCGATCCATTCAGGCCGCCATGGACGCTGCCGCGCAACAGGGGCAGACGCAGAAGCTGGAGGTGAAATTTGCAAAGCAATGGTATGCCACCAGTATTGTGCCGGAATGCGACGCATCCGGAAATCTGATTTCCTATATGATATTTGCCCACGACATCACCGAAATCAAGCAAACCCAGAACGCCCTCAAACAGAAGCAAAAACAGCTTGCCGAAAGCGAAAGCCGATTCCGCACAGTTCTTGAAAACTCCCTGGATGCCGCCTATCGCCGGGATATTCAATCTGACGCCTATGATTACGTGAGCCCTGTTATTGAACAGATCACCGGCTATTTGCCTGAAGAATTCAGAGCCATGGGCATCAGTGATTTTCTGGCCCGGATTCACCCGGACCACATTCAGGAGGTGGAGGGCAAACTTGAATTGATTCAGAATTCTGAGCGTTCCTCCGGGCTTCTGGAATATGCGTTTAAGGCCAAAGACGGCGACTACAGATGGCTGGCCGATTATTTCCGGGTCATCCGGGATGAAAATGGCGGCCCGCTTTACCGTATCGGGGTGATGCGCGATATCACCGGGCGCAAAGAGACCGAGGAGATGATGATCGCCTCTCTGAATATGGCTCAGCAGCGTGCCCTGGAGGCTGAATCCGAGCGCCGGATCATTGAGACGGTCATCAATAACGTGCCTGAGGGGTTTTTGCTCGTCGATGCCCAAAGCCGGCGCGTTTTGATGGTCAGCCGGCATTTGGCCGAATTTGCCGGAAAGGACCAGGAGGCGTTTAAAAATATCTCTCTTCAGCAATATGGCCGGTTTCTCAATGTTGCCGGTATGAACGGAGAACCCCTGGCCTTGGAACAGATGCCCATCTGGCGCTGTATTCAAAAAGGCGAGGTGGTCATGAACGAGGAATGGATGATGGCCCGGCCCGATGGCTCGCAGTCCGTGGTTTCAATGATCTCCGCTCCTGTTTTGGATGACAGGGGGGAAGTCACCCATGCAGTGACCAGTTTCCGGGATATTACAAAAAGCAAGAAAATGGAGGCAGCCCTTCGGCGCAGGGAGTTTGAGTTTCGCACCCTGGTGGAAAATTCCCCGGATGTCATTGTGCGGTTGGATCCGCAGTTGCGGTGTCAATTTGTCAACGCCGCTTATGAGCGCATGACAGGCATCCCCAGGGAACGATGCGTCGGCCGGACGTGCAGGGAGCTGGAAATGCCCGAGGCGTATTGCGCCCTTTTGGAAAAAGAAGCAGGCAAAGCCATCAGCTCCGGAAGGGAAATCAATACGGAGTTTGGCTTCCGGGGATTGTTTGAGCAGCGCTATTTCTGGGGACGGCTGATTCCCGAGTTTGATCCTCACGGGCGGGTGCGCAGTGTAATGATGGTTGCCAGAGACATTACAGAGCGCAAAAAGGCAGAAGAGCATATCCGGTATGTGAGTTTTCACGACAGTATCACCGGCCTGTATAACCGCGCTTATTTTGAAGAAGAAATCAAGCGGCTGGATACCGGCCGGAACCTTCCGGTGAGTTTTATCATCGGGGATTTAAACAATCTCAAGCTGGTCAACGACACATTCGGCCACGAGGAAGGCGACCGACTTCTGCAGAAAATTGCGGAAATATTGAGGAAAGCCTGCAGAAACGAGGATGTGATTGCCCGGTGGGGGGGTGATGAATTTGCCGTTATCCTGCCGGACACCTCTGCGGCCACTGCCGGCAGTGTTTGCTCCCGGATCAAAAGGCAGGCCGAGTTAAGCAATGGAACAGCGGTTGCGCCGAGCATTGCACTGGGCTTTGCGGAAAAAAGCCGGGCAGCCGATAATATCTACATGGTCATCCGGCAGGCCGAAGAGCAGATGTATGAAAACAAACTGGCCGAAAGCCGGAAAAACCAGGAGCTTGTCCTGTCCTCCCTGCTGCGCCGGCTGCGGGTCAAATGGCCGGATCTGGACCGTCATGTGGAGCGCACCTCTGAAATGGCCCAAATGTTTGCAGAAAAGCTGGGTTTTTCAGACAGTCAAATGGAGGATCTGGCTTTGTTTATCCGGCTTCATGACATTGGCAAAGCAGTGGTGCCGGACGACCTTTTGAGCAAATGCGGGGACCTTACCAGTAGCGAATGGGAGCAGGTCAAACGCCATGCTGAAGCGGGCTATCGGATTACAAACACGTTTGGGGATACAGCCAGGATCGCTGAAGCCATTTTAAGCCAGCGGGAATGGTGGGACGGCAGCGGCTATCCCAGAGGGTTGAAAGGAAAGCAGATTCCCTTTCTTGCAAGGATGTTTTCAATTGTTGACACATTTGACACCATCACCCACCATCGGCCCTATGATCGTGTCTTTACCCGGGAGGAAGCGGTGGAAGAGCTGCAGCGGCATGCGGGAAGACAGTTTGATCCCGAGCTTGCAGAGGCCTTTGTGGCTTTTGTATCAGCAAGCGTTCACTGAATTGTTTCGGATGGTGCTCAGCAGCTCGTGTTTGTCACCGTTTTTTTTCAGGTACTGGCCGGCCCCGGCCTGCCTGATTTCTTCGGCCTGATCCGAGGGGTCAAACATGGACAGCCCGATGATCCGGATATGCGGCATTTCGGCTTTGATGATGCGTGTGGCCTCGATTCCGCTCATCTCCGGCATGCTGATATCCATGAGGATCACATCCGGGTTGAGTTCCCTGGCCATTTCCACCGCTTCTTTTCCATCCGCGGCCTCGCCCGTGACGCTGATGTCATCGTAGTTGGACAAAAGCATGGCAAGCCCCTGGCGCATTACTTCATGGTCATCAACAAGCATGACTTCTATTTGCGAATCGGTTGGCTTTTCAATTGTTTTTTCTGCTGACGTATCGACCGGTTCCTGTCCATCCCCGTTTCCGGGTGCAGCGTAATTTTGGACCATCACGCAAACGGCTTTCAGATCATTGACGTTAAGACTGTGCATAGACGCACGGCACAAAATTTTATCCCCGTTTCCGGGCTTAAAGTAAAACTCGCCTGAAACCTGCTCCTGTTGATGGGCCTGGCCAAGCAGTGTAATCATGCGTTCCTGGTCTTTTTTTCCAACAAGATCGGTTATTGGCGTGCCGATTGTTTGTTTGGATGAACTGTCGGCCAGGGCGGCAAACCTGCTGTTGCAATAAAGGATTTTGTAATCTTTTGAAACAACAGCCAATCCTTCCTTGGATGCTGCTTCCTGCTGGAAAATTTCTGCTCCGCTGTTCATATTGGTTTCAGTCATGTTCGTCTTGTTTGTTTAATGAAATTGGGAGGCGCTGTTTACTGTAAATGCCGGGTATTTGTTTAAAATGGCAATGATCTTTTAAAAGTCAAATCAAAATATTATATTTCTTATCCGACAAACAATACCAAACTTTCTGTTTCGTGTAAATGCATTTTTTGGCTTCGTTCCCGGACAGGGAAATGGCATAAATTTACGGGATATGTTATAGGTTCTCTGTGTATGGGTGACAAAACCACAAACAAATATGAAAATGCACGGATTGGCAGAGTTTCCCCCCGCATCAAAGGCCTTTTAATGACCCTGGCAGGGGCGTTTTGTTTTTCCCTGGTTCCCATCTGGGTGCGCGCCATAGATGCCTATTCGCCCCTGAGCATCGTGTTTTACAGGGCGGTCATCGGTGTTGTTCCGCTTTTTTTATGGATTGCCCGCACCCCGGAGGGCCGGCGGGATGTCTCTTTGCAGCAGCTTGATGCCAAGCACCGCTGGGTTCTGCTGGCAGCGGGCCTTTCCATGTGCGGCACAGCCACCACTTATTACCTGGCCATCTTAAACACGTCCGTGGCAAAGGCGGTTTTGCTCCATTACACGGCACCGATCTATGTGGCCATTTTCAGCCCTCTTATCTTAAAGGAAAAAAACACACCCCTGACCTGGCTTGCCGTGGCCGCCGGATTTTTGGGAACAGCCTTGATTGTAGAGCCCGCAGCGCTTGTTCACAGCGGCTCAGGTGAACTGCTGGGCATTGTTAGCGGACTTTTTTCCGGGTTATTTCTGTCAGGGGTGTTTTTGTTCGGCCGCTTTCTGGCCGGCCGTTTGCCCTCCCGGGTCCGCACCCTGTGGGGCAGCGTGATTGTGGCACTGATACTTTTTCCTTTTGGTGTTCAGGTCCCGGGGGGACACTTCTGGCACAACCTGCCGTTTCTGATCATGCTGGGAACCGTTTCCCTGGCCCTTCCGTATACGCTTTTTTTTAAGGGCCAGAATTACATTTCCGCTCAGGTGGCCTCGGTGACCGCTTTGTTTGAACCGGTATGCGGCATTGGCATCGGTTTTTTGTTTTTTGCTGAAAAGCTCACGCTTACGGGATTTATTGGTGCGGGCATCGTGCTGCTGAGTATCTCTATTGCGGGCCGGCGATAGGGCGGAGTGCCCGGGTCTGTATCGGTGATCCTCAGCTTTACATATCGCTTTAATTTTGTTATAAATTTTAGAATCCAACCGGGCATTGGTTTTATTGATAAAGCCGGGACGTTTACGGATCGCCTGGATCAGGTGTCCGTGTCCCTGACTGGAAACAAGATGAAGCGTTTCTGCACATCGCCTGTTTTTATTTTTCTGCTTCTTTGCCTTCCGGCTGTATTATTCGCGGCACAGGGATCTTTTGCCGAAGACAGCCCGGCCGGCCGGCCGGATCTGCTGCCTTCGGCTGTCTCTGTTTCCCCGAAAATTGAACTCAGCGCTGAAGAAAGGGCCTTTCTTGAAAATCATCCGGTGATCCGGGTGGGAAACGAGGATGACTGGCCGCCTTTTGACTTCAGCGAGCACGGCCGGCCCAAGGGTTATGCCATTGATCACCTGGAGCTTCTGGGCCGGCGCCTGGGGATATCCTTTCAATATGTCAACGGCTATAGCTGGTTTGAGCTGCTGGGCCTGTTTAAACAGGGCAAAATCGATCTTTTGCCATGCCTGTGGATATCCGGGAGCCGGGAGCGGTTTATGCGGTTTACCGGACCCTACCTGGAACTGCCCTATGTGATTGTTGCGGCAAAGGAAAATGCAGAAAAATTTCAGACAGTAGAGAATCTCAGCGGCAAGACCGTTGCGGCTGCCAGGGGTTATAAGCAGGAAGAGGTACTGCGCTCGGCTTATCCGGAAATTGACGTATTTCAGGTTCAAAATACCCAGGAAGGCCTTGAGGCGGTTGTATACGGCGAGGCTGACGCCTACATCGGCTACCTTGGAACCGTGGCCTATCTCATGGCCACGCGCTTTCTGGGCAGCCTGCAGATATGCGGCGAGACCAGGGCCCCTGAACTGGGTCCCCAGGGACTCCACATGGCTGTGCGCCCGGAGATGGATCTGCTTGCAGGGATTCTTGAAAAAGCCATGGAAACAGTAACAGACCGGGAAAAAGTGGAACTTGCGGAAAAATGGATTTCCGTGGAACAGACCCGCGTTTCGGACCTGACTGTGGCGGAAAAGGTTTTTTTGCGCAAAAATCCCGTGCTCCGGGTGGACAACGTCCAGAACTGGCCGCCGTTTAATTTTAACGACAGGGGACGGCCCAGGGGGTTTTGCATTGATTATATGGAACTTCTGGCAGACAATCTCGGTGTTGAAATTGAGTATGTCACTTGCCAGGGCTGGAACGATATCATGGAAATGCTGCAAAGCGGTGATATTGACTGCCTCTGCGATGTGGTACCCACGCCTGACCGCAAAGAATACATCGCGTTTACCGATTCTTATTTAACCATTTTTTCCGGCATCGTGGTGCGCCAGGGAAATGAGAGGCTCACGCGCTTAAGGGATCTGGCCGGCCGGAGGGTGGCTGGACCGGGAGCAGACCGAGTGGGGCGGACTCAGGGTCATGCTTTCCCAGCAGGAGCGCCAGTGGCTGGAAGAAAAGGGGGAAATCCGCATCTGCGGCCGGCCTTCATGGCTTCCCTTTGAAGAAATCGATGAAAAGGGGACTCACAGGGGGATTTCGGCAGATATCATGGCTCTGCTGGAGGAAAGAATCGGCGTGCCCATCCGCTTTGTGCCCACAAAAAGCTGGGAGCAGAGCCTGGACGCCCTGGAAAGCGGCCGCTGCGACCTGCTTTCCGCAGTGTCGAAAAGCCGCCGGGAAAAAGGCCCGTTTGTCGTGTCCAAACCGTATATCGAATCTGTTAACGTGATGGTGGCAAGAGACGGACAGCCTTATATTCCGGATCTTCACGCCCTGGAAGGCCGAAAAGTCGGTATTGTGCAGGACAACCCGGTGGCGGATTATTTGCAGGATCAGTATCCCGGCATCCGGCTTCGTTTTTATCCGGACCTGAAGGGGGTTTTGCGGGCAGTGGCCAGGGATGAGGCTGAAATCGCCCTGGGAAGCCTGCACCGGGTCAGCTATATCCTCCACGAACTCGGGCTTTATGATTTAAAAATCGCCGGGCAGACCCCGTACAAGGAACAACTGGGCCTGGGCATTGCCGAAGACAATCAGGCCCTTGCCTCCATCATGGACAAGGCCCTGGAGTCGGTCTCCGGCCGGGAGGTGAGCCGGATTACCCGCAAATGGCTTTCGATCCGGTATGACAAGGGATTTGATACCCTGCTGCTGTTTCAGATTCTGGGGGTTGTGGCTGTGCTCATGAGTCTGTTTGCTTTCTGGAACAGAAAACTGGCCCGCTTAAACCGGGATCTGGGCATTGCCCATCAGGCGCTGGCCCTTAAAAGCCGGGAACTGGAAAGGCTTTCGGTCACAGATGCCCTGACCGGCATTTTCAACAGGCTCAAAACCGAAGATCTCCTGCTAAACGAAATCCGGCGCATCCGAAGAACCCGCCAGCCGTTTTCCGTTATTATGCTGGATGTGGATCACTTCAAGAAAATCAATGATTCGTACGGCCATCAGGCCGGAGACCATGTATTAAAGCAGATCACCGGTCTGTTGCATGCCAATATCCGACAGGCCGACAGCATCGGCCGGTGGGGCGGGGAGGAATTTTTGGTCCTCTGCCCGGATACATCAATGAAAGGGGCGGTGATTTTGGTCCAGCATCTGCGCAATTCGGTTGCCGGGCAGCGGTTTTCCGCCGCCGGCCGGGTGACCTGCAGTTTCGGGGTTGCCGAATATTATCCGGGAGAAGGCATTACCCAGCTTTTGCGCAGGGCGGACAGGGCCATGTACCGGGCCAAGCAGCGCGGCCGAAACCGGGTGGAAGTTTTGGAATAAGCCGGTTCACTTCAGACGAACCTTTTTATGGCCTTGTTTACGGCAGCGGCTCGTCGGTGTAGGCCACATTGGCTTCCTGCGGAGTGCGGGGTTCAAGCGGCCTGTTGTTGGCAATGTCATCGACCCAGTTGGCATTGAGCAGCAGGGATTTGCCGGATAAAACAATGTCTGCGTCCTGCAGGGCCTGGTCGGCTGTTTTGCGGTCATAGATCCCGCCGCAGATCATCAGCGGCTTATCGGTTTTCTGCCGGGTGAGCCGGATCAATGTCAAATCGGCTGATTTCATCAGGCACCGGAAAAGGCTCTCCGGTAAGGGGGTTTTCCTGTTTGGGCGCCACCGGGCTCGGGGCGATGATCCGGCCGGCGGGATTGATCTCCGGCCAGGCCACCCGGCCGCAGTGAAACATCTGCATGACCGCTGTGCTGCCGGCCTCCCGGATGGCCCGGACCACCGGTTTCCAGGCTTCGATCTGGCGCTGGGTGACCATCCGGGACTGGCGGGGATAGCCCTGGGCGCTTTCGTAGTCTGTGAGCACGGCTTCGGTGAAAACAAGGCCCACGCCGTTTTGGGCCCGCCGTACCAGGAAGTCGAGCACATCCCGGCGCGGCACGCTGTCTTTGACAGAAGACGTGCGCGTCATGGGCGCCAGGCCAATGCGGTTTTTCAAATGCGCGTTTTTGATCCGAAATCCCGAAAACAAGTCTTTTTCCGCCATGATGGGCTCCTTTGTCTTTTTTCGCCCGCCGGGGGGATTTATGCCAGCTCCAGGTCTTTGTGCTTTTTGGCAATGGCTGCGGCCATGTTATCGAGTGTCTTGAAATCGTTTTCCGAGGCAAGGCCCTTGCACAATACCGGATCAATGACCTCCACTTTGAGGTTGCCGGTCATGGACGCAAGGGTTTCCACGGTTTTGCCGCCCCAGCCGTAGGAGCCGATAATGGAAAGAAACTTGGCCTTTGGCCGCAGGGCATTGGCCAGAAATGCGGCGTATGCGGCCATGGGGTGCGGGCCGGCCAGGACCGTGGGCGTGCCCACCACAATGGTGGCCGCATCCACCAGGGACATGGCCAGTTTGCCGATATCGGTGACCGGCAGGTTAAACAGCTCCACGCGCACGCCCTGGTCTGTGAGGGCTGCGGCCAGGTGATCCACCATCTGCCGGGTGCTGCCGTGCATGGAGACAAAGGGCAGCACCACCAGGTTTTTGGGCGCGCCGTTGACCCACTGATCATAGGCATCCATGATCCAGCCGGGCGCATCGTAGATCTGGCCGTGGCTTGGGGCGATCATGTCAATGTCATAGGGTTTGAGCTTTTCCAGGTTTTTGGCGATGATTTTGGAAAACGGCATCATGATTTCGGCAAAATAGCGCTTGGCGGCCTCGTATACCCGTCCCTGGTCGGTGACAAAAAGATCGGAAGTGGCAATGTGGGAGCCGAAAAAATCGCAGCTAAACAATATGCGCTCTTCCTCCAGGTAGGAAACCATGGTTTCGGGCCAATGTACCCAGGGCGTATAAATAAATTTTAAGGTTTTATCTCCCAAAGACAAAATATCGCCGTCTTCAACAGGGGAAAATACGCTTTGGTCAAGCCGGAGCATGTCCATGAGCATGTCTTTGGCCTTGGGAGTGACCACCACCTTTGCTTCGGGAAATTTTTCCAGCACCCGGCCGAGGGTGCCGGAATGGTCCTGCTCGGCATGATGGGAGATGATGTAGTCGATTTTTTCAACCCCCCGGAGCTGCTCCATGAGCGTGTCTTCCATGGGCGGATCCACAGTGTCCAAAAGCGCGGTCTTCTCGCTGCCCTTGATGAGATAGGCATTGTAGCTCGTGCCGTCGGGCAGGGGGATCAGGGAGTCAAACAGCCGCCGGTCCCAGTCAATCGCGCCCAGCCAGTAAATATTTTCCTTGATTTGTCTTTTTTTCATGACCGCTCTCTCCTGTGTTTTTGCCCCGGCTGTGTGTATGTCGCCGGAAAGGGTTGAAATGAAAAACATGAAATGGCTTTTGAATTCATAAATATAGCTTTGCCTGCGGCAAAGGTCAAATTTGCCCGCATCAGGCCGGTTCTCTCCAGCAAGATAACCTGTGCATGGAGATTTTCGTCTTGACTTTGGCGGTTAGGGGTTTTATTTGTTTACACATAAGGTTTATATGTGTAAAGGAGGTTGTAATGAATATAACACTTTCCGCAGATGAAGAGCTTGTAAAAAAAGCACGGGAATATGCAGCCCGGCAGGGAACCAGTTTGAACCGTATGATCCGGGAGTACATGGAACAGCTCGCCAGCATATCGGATACGGATAGAATCGCGGAAGAGTTTGCCATGCTGGCAAAACAAGAGGGGGGAGCCAGTCCGGAAGGTTTTGTTTTTGACCGTGAAGCGGCCCATAAACGAAAGACGGTTGTTTCATGATGCGGTATTTTATTGATTCCAATATTGTCATCTATGCCAATGACCGCAACGCGGGAGAAAAGCAGGCCAGGGCGATAGAAGTGATTCAGAGGGGCATGAGGGCAAAAAACGGGGTGCTCTCCATTCAGGTGCTCCAGGAGTATGCCAATATCGCACTGACAAAACTGACGCAGGATGCCGCTGTTGTGCTCAGGCAGCTCAAGCTTCTCGAAGTCTTTAAAATCATTGCGCCATCGCCTGCTATGGTACGCCGGGGGGTTGAAATCCGGAGTGCATACCGGCTTTCCTTCTGGGATGCCAGCATTGTCGCCGCGGCTGAAACCGCCGAGTGCGATTATATCCTGTCCGAGGATCTGAATACAGGTCAGTATTATGCCGGCGTGAAGGTCACAAACCCCTTTGCCCCTGACTTTGATTTGTCTGAGCTGGACAAATAGTCTTTGCGCCAAAATGCCGCCTGCACGAATATTTTCACCTGATTTTTTCCTGCTGCGTGAAAATTGATGGTTTCGTAAAAAATAAGTTTTTAGATGGCGCCATCAAAATTGTGGGTTCCGGTTTTTGGCGGTTAAGAATTGACTTTGCCCGGACAATTGATATACTTTATAAAAAAGTATATCCAGAGGAAGGATGGAAAATGCGCGTTTCAAAATGGGGAAACAGCCTGGCCCTCCGCCTGCCCGCCTCGGTTGTCAAAACCCTGGGGCTGAAGGAGGGAGACGACATTGAGATCGTAATCGCAGATGAACGGGTTTTTCAGATCCGCAAAAAACCCGGCAGGGAGGCTGCTTTGTCGAAATTGAGAAAATTCCGGGGAAATCTGCCGTCTGATTTCAGATTTGACAGGGAAGATGCCAATGCCCGCTCCTGAACCTTTCATAGACACCAATATCCTTGTTTATCTCCTCTCTGAAGATGATTTTAGGGCGGACCGGGCCGAAGAGATCCTGCGCGCGGGCGGCCGGATCAGTGTGCAGGTGCTAAACGAACTGGCAAACGTTGCCCGGCGCAAACTCAATATGTCGTGGGAGGATATCACAGAGGTGTTGACCCTGGTTCGCTTGGTCTGCCCGGCCGATTCCCTCACCCCTGAAACACATGAAACGGCAATGGCAGTAGCAAAGCGTTACGGCCTGAGTGTATATGATTCAATGATCGTTTCAGCCGCACTGATCGGAAACTGTGAAATCCTGTATTCCGAGGATATGCACGATGGCCGGATCATAGAGGAAAAACTGCAAATCCAAAATCCATTCAGGTGATCAACCGGAAAATCGGAAGCAGGGGAAGAATATGGCCGGCATGGATGAGAAAATCAAAAATTATTTTCAGCATAGACAAGAGGTGGCTTCGGTTTACCTGTTCGGTTCCCGGGCCGCTGAAAGACAAAGAACTGCAAGCGACGTGGATATCGCCGTCCTTCTGCACCATAAATATCTTGGATCCGCAATCACGCTTCAGGAAAAATACCTGGTTGAACTCGGCAGAATCCTGAAAAAGGATATTGACCCGGTAGTGATGAACCATGCAGGAGAAGTGCTGCTCAAGCAGATTCTGACCAAAGGCAGGCGCATCCTGGTGCGCGATTCATATTTTGACGCTTATTTTACAATGATTGCCGTCTCCAGGATTGCGGATTTCAATTATTACCTGAAACAGATGCAGGACGGCATGAAACAAAAGATTCTGGAGTCGTGAAAATGGTTGACAAAGATGTCCTGCTGGCAAAAATCAGCGCGGCCAAAAAGCACCTCACCCGTTTGCAGCGCCTGCCTGTGGGATCTTTCCGGGTTTTTTCAGAGGATTTAAATACCCAGGACATCGCCCTTTTCAACCTGCAGCTGGCCGTCCAGAACTGCATTGACATTGCATCCCATATCATAAGCACCCAGGGCCTGCCTGCTCCCGGCAGCACCAATGAGATGTTTTACTGTCTTGAGGAAAACGGATATATTGACAGGCCCCTTTGTGAAAAAATGGTTAAAGCAGTGGGATTGCGAAATCTCATTGTACATGAATACGGCAAGCTGGACCTTGAAAGGATTTACGGTATTCTTGACAATGACGTCAGGGATCTTGATGCATTTTTAAAAGCCGTGATTCAGAAATTCAATTTGTGAGTTCTTCCGGCTGGTTCACCCCCAATCTTGATGGCACCGTAAAAAGCAATTTACACCGCCGGGGCGGCATCATGCGAAAATGATAGAATCAAGCACGAATTCCTTAAAACCCCGCCTCAAGCCGGTTATCTCCGGCGGGGCGGTTTATGCATAAGTTTTTTTACCTTACCTGAAACAGCAGTAAATCCCGGGATGACTCATGACTTCACAGACGGCTTTTTCCCAGCTCCAGGTATTTTTAAAGGAGGTGTTCCAGTTTGACGACCATGATCTGGATTTCGGGATATACCGGATCATCCGGCTCAAGCAGCATTTTATCAGCGCCTTTATTGACGCCTAAATTGAGCGTTTCAGATTTTTAAAAGCAATTAATTTTAAAGGATAACACCAATTTATATTTTAAAAATCTGAAACCCTCCGGGATTTCCAATTTTACCGCAGCTACTGCGTCAGATGCAACCTCGCATAGTTGACTATAGCGAGTCTGCCTCTTCCTTGTATCTACGGCAAACTTGAAAATCGCTCAAATTAGGTGACGGTGAAGGAAAAGATTCCCTCCGGGCGGTGGTAAAAGAGGCCCTGGCAGGCGTGCAGCAAACCTCGGCCGAGACGGCCCGCAACTGGCTGGCAGCTTTTGCCGCGCAATCCGGCAAAACAGGGGAAAAGCTGTGGCAGCCCCTGTGGGAAAACCCCAATGACGCGGCTGCCCGGCAGGGGTTTGGAAAGCTGCAGGAACTTGCCGATGAGGCGGATCGCAAACAAGCCGAACACCATCTGGAAACCCTGGCGCAGGCGGAAAAGCTTTCCCTGCCGGATCTCGAAGCCCGGGTTTACAATCACCTGCTCAATTTTTTCAGCCTGTATTACAGCAACGGCGATTTCGATTACAACACCCGCGCGGCCCATGCCTTTCAGGTGCCTTATGAAGCCGGTTATGACGGCGCAGACACCATGTTTCACTGGAAGCACAAGGATTCCTATCATCCGGCTGAACGATTTTTATAAATAATGACATAGTCTGAAAAATCGGCTGCTCCCCTCCGATAGGCGGCAAGTGCAGATCCGGTGGTATGCGGCTCTTCGATGGCAAACTCTTTTGTGGAGAGAATCTGCTCAAGAACCTTGATCACCCAGTGTTTTTTGTATTTGTAGGCTCCGCGCAAAACCCATACCAATTCACTGAGAACAACTGTTGCGATCATTGCCGGAGATTCCCTTGTACAACACGACTCGATCAAATGGTTGGCCTGCGCGGACTGCCCGGCATGATCCTGGGTTAGATAGCGGACCAGTACATTGGTGTCCAGGCCGATCATTCTTTTCGGCTTCCTTCCTGGATGGCCCGGTCCATTTCCTCAAGCGATACCGGCTTTTGGGGCCTGGGCAGCATGCCCTTGAGCCTGCTGACCGGTGTATGTCTGGCCACCAGTCGTACGCCATGGTCTTCTTCCAGTATAAATTCTATCCGATCTCCGGTTGTAAGCCCGAGTTTTTCTCTTAAATCTTTCGGCAGCGTAATCTGCCCTTTGCTTGTCAAGGTTGCGTGCATCATGATCTCCTGCTGTAATCTGTTGTTCCTTACCTTAAAGTAAGAAAATGCAGATTCCCGGTCAAGCCTTTACTAAAAATTTTTGTTCAATCCACTCTCGTATCATATAAAATTCTGTCCCGGCTTTCCTTAAAATCAATGGCAGCATGCAGCATAGGAACTGCGATGGCCGATCCCCTGCCGGCCTTGGCGGCCGGCAGGGGATCGGGTCCATGAAAATTCAGAATTTCAGCAGCGTTCCGTGCCGTCGTTATCCGATATCTGCGGGATAGACCCGCTTGGGATCGTTGAAGTATTCCCGGGTCAGGCGGATGATGACCGGGCTTAAAAAGATCAGGGCGATGAGGTTGGGCCAGGCCATCAGCGCGTTGAATATATCCGAGATGGTCCAGACTGTGGACAACTCCACATAGGCGCCCACCGGCAGAAGCAGGCAGTAAAGCACCCGGTAGGGCATGACCAGTTTTTGTCCGAAAAGATAATCAATGCAGCGGTCACCGTAATAGGACCAGGTAATGGCCGTGGAAAAGGCAAAAAAGATAATGCCGATGGCCACGATGTATCCGCCCGGGCCGGGAAGTCCCATGTTAAATGCCTTGGCCGTCAGGTCCGCACCGGTCTCACCTGTGGTAAAGGCGCCGGTGATAATAATGACAAGACCGGTCATGCTGCAGACCACAATGGTGTCAATAAAGGGGCCGAGCATGGAAATCAGACCGGCGCGCACCGGTTCACTGGTTTTGGCCGCACCCCAGGCAATGGGTGCGCTTCCCAGACCGGCCTCGTTTGAAAACACGCCCCGGGCCACGCCAAAACGGATGACCTGTGCCACGGCTGCGCCGGCAAAGCCGCCGGTGGCAGCCGTTCCGGTAAAGGCGTCAGTGAAGATCATGGCAAAGGCGGCCGGAACCTGGCCGATATTGGCAAAGATCACCACCAAAGAGCCGATGACATAAAAAGTGGCCATAATGGGCACCAGCCGGCTGGCCACCTGGCCAATGCGCTTGATGCCGCCCACAATCACAAGGAAAACAAGGATGCCGATGAGCAGGCCGGTCACCAGCTTGGGAATCCCGAAATAGGTCAGCACGGGTTCAGCCACGGAATTGGCCTGGACCATGTTGCCGATGCCAAATGAGGCCACGGCTGCAAATACGGCAAACAAGACCCCGAGCCATTTCTGCCCCAGGCCCTTTTCAATGTAGTACATGGGCCCGGCACCCACCACGCCGTCGGGGTGGATGGTCCGGTAATGCAGGGAAAGCAGGCATTCCCCGTATTTTAAGGCCATGCCGAAAACCGCGGTGACCCACATCCAGAACATGGCCCCCGGGCCGCCAATGGCTATGGCTGTGCCCACCCCGGCAATATTGCCCGTGCCGATGGTGGCTGAAAGCGCTGCTGTCAGGGCCTGGAAATGACTGATTTCTCCCTTGTCCTTTGGGTCGTCATACTTGCCGGAGATCAGTTTCCAGGCATAGCCGAACTTTCGAAGCTGAATCAGCGGAACCACAATGGTCAGCAAAATTCCCGTGCCGACCAGCAAAACGATTGTTACAGGTCCCCAGACAAATCCACTGATCATACCAAGGAAATCTTCCATCCATCCCCCTTTCAGTTCAATTATCAGGTTAATGCAACTTTATGGTTATACCGGGCTGTGTTTGCGCTTTCGTGGTGCTGTGCAGGTTGCAGACGGGAAAAAACGGGCCGGGGTTCTGTTGCTGCCGGTTGTTTTTCCGGTCAAGTAACAGTGATGGCGCCGTAAAAAGTCCAATATCTGCGTTACGCGCAATTTCTCAGAATTTCACGTACGGCCAAGTACGCTGCATTCTTCGAAATTGCGCAAGCCTTGATCTTGAACTTTTTACAG
>NZ_JBSRLA010000042.1:0-34749 GCF_055149105.1 Desulfosalsimonas sp.
AATATCTGCGTTACGCGCAATTTCTCAGAATTTCACGTACGGATAACTACGCTGCATTCTTCGAAATTGCGCAAGCCTTGATCTTGAACTTTTTACGGCACCATCTGAAATCAGACTTCTTATAGTGCCATCAAGCTTTTGTCATGCTTTGTTTCCTGTGTTGACAAGTGCGGTCAAATGCCGGAAATCTTGAATGCCGCTGCCGGATTGATCCGCGCGATCCGGTCAAACACCGCCCCGGCCCGATCCCGGAGCGGCTCTCTGGCGCAGTCCCTGAACCCGGCATAAACCAGCTCAAGCCCCTGCAGGGCAAGTCCGGGTTCCCAGGACGCTATACCGTGGGCGTCAATTTCTGCCTCCAGGGCTTCGAGCTGGGGAAGTGCCAGTTCCGCCCTGCCGGCATTGATCAGCACCCGGCACAGGCTGATGCGAAACAACAGGGCATCCCGGCCGGAACTGCAGGATGCCAGGTTCTCCTGGAGCAGCTCCACGGCCGCAACCACTTTTTTGTTTTTCACCAGTTGCCCGGCTTCGTCCTCTATTTCCGCGTGCCGGCTGCCGGTTTCCGGCCCGGACTGTCCTGTGGAGCCGGCAAACACCGTCTGTTGGGCGGCATCCGCGCCGGTAATCGAATTGAGCCATTGCCGGGTCTGGCTGTCGCAAAACGGGGTGCCGTCTGAAAATGCCAGGTTTTCCAGGCCGGGCAGCCGTTTGACAAACATGGCCGTCTCCCGGCAGATCATGTCCCGGGCCGGTTCATATTTTTCGCCAAGGGCTTCCAGGGCCCGGGCGGCCAAACGGTTTAAATCCAGCCAGAACAGACGCTCCCGGAGCCCGGCTTCGGCGGCGGCCACAGCGTTTTGACAGTCCCCGGCCGCAAGCTGATCTTCCAGTGCGCTTTTGACCGCCGGGTCCGGCGGCGGCAGGGGGGTTTTGTTGTCCTCCTGGACAATGGGCAATGCGTCAACGGTCAGCCAGGCATAAATCCGGTTTAACCGGTAAGCCATGGGGTTGGCGTCATTGATTTTGAGATAATACCGGGCCAGCCTGCCCAGCGTGTCCAGGGATGCGTTCAGGGCCTTTTTTGAGTCCCTGTCAGATTCCGGGGCCTGATTCATTGCCGGGGGAGCCGGCGGTGCGGGTGCTGGTTCTGCGGGCTTCGAAGCCTTTTGCTGGGCTTGTTTTTCCTCAGGCACCCCCCCGGCATCCCGGGCTTTTTCTTTTGCCGCTTCCTGATCGGTGTCGCCCCCATTGGCTTCGGCTGCGGCCCCGGCGGTTTGGGGTTGGGCTTCGGCTTCGGGCTCAGCTTCAGCTTCGATTTCGGGTTCGGGTTGCGGTTCGGGCTCGGGCTGCCGGGCCTCCACCGGAATTTTATCCACATGCTGAATCAACGGGCGCAGCATCGGGGCGTCGTCTGATTTTTCAGCAAGCAGGCCGTCGAGATCCGACAGGGTCTGTTTGATATCCTCAACAGCCTGGGCGGGCTGGGCCGGGGACGCATAATTTTTGATAAATTTTTCCGCCCGGTCATACCACCATTTCAGGGCGTTGATGCGGCCTTTTTTGCGCTTTTTGGGCGGAAACAGGGTATCCCAGTAATTTTCCACCAGGTCTTTTAGCACCTGAGTGCCCTGCTGCAACCCTTCGAACTGCCGGGTTTTGATCAGGGCCTCGGCCATGTAAGCGGCCACAAGAAGGTTCTTGGATTTTTCAGCCAGAAGCACGGAGCCCAGCTCAAGCACCCGGTCCCAGTCCACCTGTCCGGCCTGGGATGAGACAACAGAGAGTTTGTCGATTTCATTCTGAAGTTCTTCAAACTCCGGCAGATAGGTGGTGTCCTCGCCTGTCGGGGCGTCTTGACGGATCGGGGTTTTTCCCAGGGATACGATGTCCATGTCTGCTCTCTGCGACTGGTTTGTCAAAAAAAACAACTTTTTATGTTATCGGATGTTTTGCCTGAAAGTTTAGTGATGCGTTTTGCCCATAGAAGCCTTTAAAAAATCCGCCGCCCCCAGGGGGCGGTAATACAGATACAGGGCCGTTCGCCCGCCCGTGTTTCGAATAAACGCACTGCCCGGGCCCAGGTCCACGGCTTCCCGGATTGCGGTCATCCAGGAAAAAAGGACGTCTTTTTCACCGCAGCCCGGCAGGCTGCCGGCTTCATCCGGAGAAAAGCAAAGCATTTTCTCCCGGATAAACCGGTTTTTCCCGGCCGCCAGGCTCTGCCGGACGGCTTTTCGGATGGCCGTCATGCCTGCCGGTTCCGCAAACACGGGCCGTATGTCAAAGTCCGGCTGCGGGATCGCGCCCAATGCGTTTTGAAAATCACCAAAAGCATCAAAACCCTGTTCCAGAAAATCCGCCATGGCCTGCCACGGGGCCATGCAGGAAACGGGCAGCATCTGCCAGGCCTTCCGGGACCTTTTGGGCAGCACGCCTTTCATTGCGCACAAAACCGGAGCCGGCCGGCCTTCTGCATCGGCGCCGGGGGCAATAATCCCGCAGGCCAGGTGCGCGGCATTTGAGGGCATGACCCAAAACCAGGCGCTTGTCCCTGAATTTTTTTGAAATCCGGACCCCCCGGCACTTTGCCACCATTTGTCCAGCCATTGAACAAACGCGTAAACCATGGGTTCATCCGCATTGATCCGGATATAATCCTTAAATGACGGATGCTTGCCCCAGAATGAACGTGTCCATTGCATTGGCGGCGCTATCTTCCCGCAATAATGGTTTCAGGCACATTCCGGGGCACGTCTGTCAGCAGCCGAATCACCGGCCCGGCATCCTGGATTTCGTAAGCCACCCGGATACTTGAAATGCCCCAGTTCTTCAGCAATCGGGATTGTTCGGGGAAATCTTCCGGGGAGAAATTTTTTACCCCGTCCCGGAAATCCCGCAGAAACCGGGCAAAGCCCATTTCGCCCGGGTAACGGTATTTCAGCTTTGTATCCGGCATCAAAATGGTCAGTTCCACATCGCCGCACTGGTTCATCTGCCATTTAAACGGCCGGGTTTCACGAAAATTAAAATTTTTCAGCTGCGTCTGGCCGTCTGCGCAGGACAGGTTGAGCAAAACCGCATACGGGCTTTTCTCCGCGCCTTCATTGACCCGGACCGGCAGGGTGCTGATCTCTACATTGTATTCAGGTTCGACTTCCACCGTTCCATCGGCTCCCTGGTCCAAAAACAGGAAAAAATCGTTTTTAAAAGCCATGGACCGGTTCAGGGCACTGGCGGCGTAAAATCCGTCCTTTCCCCGCCCCACAAAGGGTTTGGCCGGC
This sequence comes from Desulfosalsimonas sp., assembly GCF_055149105.1. NCBI lineage: Bacteria > Pseudomonadati > Thermodesulfobacteriota > Desulfobacteria > Desulfobacterales > Desulfosalsimonadaceae > Desulfosalsimonas > Desulfosalsimonas sp. Next base: position 3,285 of record NZ_JBSRLA010000042.1, read on the forward strand.
CCGTCGAGAAATTTCCAGACCGCGCCGTCCGGCCGCTTGAAAATGGTGTAGGGAACCCGGCCCGGATCCATGCCCCGGGTATTGGACAAGACCATGGATTCCCATTTTTTCTGCACCACGCCCTGGGCCTGCCGGATGGCGAAATCGGCCATGTATTCCAGGGGTCCTTCAAGCAGTACCCCGGCAACCGACGGATCCTTGCCTTCCTCCAGTCGTGAGAGCAGGGCGGAGAATTCATCCTGGGCGGCGTGAAATTCGGATTTCTGTCCCGGGGCCCCGCTTCCGGGGGAGAAGAAATCACCGGCCATCTCAAAAGCGGTTTGTCTCCGGTTTGCGGCCGGCTGCAGCTTTTCCAGGGCTTGGAGGTAGTTGTGCCACTGCTCGGCGGCAGCCAGTTGTTTTTCCCTTTTGCGGGCCGCCTCCGGGGATGTCACTGAAAGGGTTTTGCCTGCGGCCGCTGACCCCTTGTCCCGTATCCGGTCCACCAGTGAGGCCTTCTCCTGACGGGATTCGATGCGGGTATTTCGCACTTTTTCGATTTCCAAAACAGCGGCTGCCCAGGCCGGCGGATCATCTATGACCCGGAGCTGTCGGGCCATTTCCGATAAGAGCTGAAAATAGGCATTGTCCGGAGTGCTCATGGATCGGGCCAGTTTCCGGCGCTGCACCCCGGATACGGGAAAGTCCGGGCCCCCTGAAAAGCTAAGCGCAAAATTGGCCCATGCCTGCAAATAGTCGTTTTCATAACGCCGCCAAAAGACTTTTTCGGCTGTTTTAAATCGGTCGTCCGGCTCCAGCACCTGTTTGATCTGGCCGATGAATTCATGAATCCGCTCTTTGCCCTCCCGGGTGTAGGCCCCGGGCACAAAAGCGGGTATGGCGTCACGGCTGTGATTTTCCGGCGAACCTGTCAGTTCTCCCCAGTAATGCTCCAGGGAAACAGAGGCCACATGCGGCATCTTTTTTGCGGTGAGCCAGTTCAGATCCCCTTCTCCGCCGCTTTGTCCAGTGGCCCTTGTTTTGAGCAAATCTGAAAGAAGCCCCTGCAATGTTTTGACCTTCCGGGCCATGGCCTGCCGGTTATCTGCAAGCTCCAGATATTTGTAATAATTTCGCCCGAACTCCAGGGCGATGTCGTTTAGGACGGTTTCATCCATGACCAGCCAGATCTCCGAGGATACGGCCGTGAGCGCGGATTCGGAGTCGGGTCTGCGGCCTTTCAGGTAATCCTGAAGCACCCGTATGCGGCCCACCATGTGGGCGGCATAGTCGGCCACAACCGAATCCCGGGTGCTGGTGTCAAATTGATTGATGTTTTTTTCAAGCTGATCGTCCATGGGTTTCAGGAAATAATCCCGGAAACTTTGGACATAGCGGTCCACGAATCGATTTTCCACTTCCAGGCTCTGAGTGAGGCCAAAACGGGGAATGCGCCAGTCGCGGTTAAACTCGCGAATCTCGCCGAGCTGCCGGCCGTAGGCGTCTAACATCAGCACGTCGGTTGCCGCTTCACCGGTAAAATCCGGAGGCGCCTGGGCATGCCGGGCGATTTCTTTTACGGCTTGGGTATTCTGGATGTAAGACAGGCTGATCATGCCCAGAAGACACAAACACAAAAGAGCCCAGGCTGTCAGGCCAAACCGCCTGGTGAGCCGCCGCCACTTGAGATACTCCAGTATCGGCCGGAAAAGGTGGCGATCCGCGGGCAAAATGCGCTTGAAAAAATCCCTGAGAAAGATGCCGTTGCGGCCCTGGACCGGTTCCGGGCAGGTAATGCTGAATTGCTGGACAAATTCCGAGCAGGGCGCGCCCGTCTGTGTGCCGCTTGAATAGTAAACCCCCATGAGCATGGGGGTTTCCTGGTAGGGATTTTCCTGAAATGTGCCTTCTGCAAAGCTTTTTAAGCCGGCGTGGAGCTTTTCAAATTCATCCGGGAACATGAGCACGCCGGGATCAGGCCGGCTGTTGTGCTGTATGATCAGCAGGCGGAGGTCTTTTAAGCGGTTGCATACACGGCGGTGGGCCGAGTCCAGAAAGTCCTCCCAGTACCGGCCGGACTCCGGGCTGCTATAGCCCATGGCCTGGTTAAGGCGGTCTTCAGGCAGAAGCCGGCTGAAAGGGTTGAAGCCGTGGACCCGGTCGGTTTTGGTGACCATGAGATAAACCGGGAATTTGGCCCCGCAGACGCGCATGAGCTGATCAATTCGTTTGCGCAGGTTCAGGCCGTTTTCCCGCAGGGTGTCTGAATCCTGGGTCAAAAGCTGATCTGCTCCCACAGTGAGAATCAGCCCGTTTAACGGCTCTTTTTTCCGGTACTTGGCAAGCAGGCCCAGAAAACGTTCCCATTCTTCCCGGTCCGGATCCTGGTCGATGGGAATGGCGTAGCGCCCGGCCGTGTCCAGGACAATGGCTTCATCAAAAAACCACCAGTCAAAATTGCGAGTGCCCCCGATTCCCGTGTTAACTTCAGCCACCGGGGAATTGGCCTTGGCGTTTTTGATGGCTGTTGTCTTGCCGGTGCCCGACTCGCCGATCACCATGTACCAGGGCAGCACATAAAGCGGGTTGCCGGCTTTTTTCAGGTTGGACTGGCGCAGCAGATCCAGGGATTTTTTCCACTTTTCCTGCAGTTCCTGGAGCTGGCGGCGATCATGTTTGGGCGCCTGGCCGATGGCCTGGTCGTCCTGGGCAATGATTTGCTTGACGAACTTGCGTTCCCTGCGCTGCAAAAGGTATCGTTTGAGAAACAAAAATCCCAGCACAAGACCCAGAACGCCTGCTGCCATGGCTGCGCCCACCCACCAGGGCCATTGTTTGGCAATAACCAGAAATGCAATGCCTGCAGCCAGGGCAAGCAGCAGAAAGGCGTATAAAAAGAATTTCAAAATTTTGCGAATCATGATCCCGGATCCGATATTTGCAGTTAAAACAGGTTTTCCACAAGGCGGCCGAGGCTTTCATAATAAAAAATATAGGCACCGGCCACGGCAACCGGCGGCAGTGCGAAAAACAACACCGCCGGCCAGAAGCCGGACCTGTAAAAAAAAGCTTTGCCGGCTGCCGCCCTGTCCTGGTAGGCCTCAGGAAACAGATCTTCAGGCAGGTTTAATTCCTGGTCTTCGGAAAAATATTTGAGCAGATTCTCCACCTTGATTTCAGAGAGCTGCATCTGATCATCATCTGTGTAATACCGGCCCTTGTAGCCCAGCGCCAGGCAGTAGGTGAACACCTCACGGACTTCCCGTTCGTTTTCCTTGAGTTTTTCAAGCCGGTTGAAAAATTCCCGGCCGGCCATGGTGGTCTGGAAAAACTTGAGCTGCAGCTGGTTTTGCTGCCATCGCCCCTTTTCCGGCCAGTCCGAGCACATGATCTGTTCATCCACCCAGCCGCAGACCGGAAAACAAGCCTTTTTCCAGTCAGAGCTGGAGATTTTCGCCTGCTGGGCATAACGGCCCGAGCGCTTCAAAAGCGCGTCATAGTCGGCCTGCACGGTCTCGAAATCCGGATGGGCCCCGCTGCCGCAGTCCACCCGGTACAGGGTATAGGCAATGATTTCCATAAAGCAGTCAATCAGCCGTACCCGCGACGGATGCGGATTTTCAGGCGGTACCGGGCAATGGACGGATTCATTCATGGGCTGTCATCCCGTAAATTTTTATTGATTGGGGAATCGGACAAACGCTGCCGGTCAGGTCAGGACTGCTTTTGCAGGACAACGATTTCCGCGTACAAATCATCCGGAGGATTTTCCCAGTAAATCTGAATGTTTTGGCTGCGTTCAATGTAACGCCAGAGCGCATCTGAGCGATCAATCCGGAAATATTGGGAATCCGGCCGCCTGGGCAGGCCCGGCGGCGGAATTTTGGTCTGTTCCAGGGCAATACCCGGCAGTGCCCTTGAAATCAGTGTCGGCATATGATCCACGGAGCAGATCTTGACAATATTGGTAAGTGCTTTTTTCAGGGCCGATTCCTGTGTTTTGCTGCGGATCACCAGGTAAAATTCGTTTCTCCGGTCAAGGGCTTCGGGCGGAATTTCACCTCTGAAGCCGATATCGTCTCTTTCCAGCCGGACAATGTGTTCCGGACCGATGATGATGTCGTTTAACAGTTCAGTGATCAGGGTGGTGGCGTCGGAAAAACAGCGGGTTAAATCGCTGTGGTCGTATGCGGGCATCAACTTGACGTCATTGGCGGTTTCACCCAGGGCATTGATCCGGTCTGAAAAGGAGCTTAGCTCTCCGACGATCTGCCGGAAAAGGGCGTATACCTGCCAGGGATGTACATTTGGTGCCTCAAGCAGGTGAAACAGGGAAGGTGCATACCGGTTCAAAGACCGCAGGGCCAGCAGATAGACCATGTATTCGGTGTCAAAGCTTGAGGTCTGAATCTCCTTGGGGCTTTTGTATTCCTGGAGCTGGCGGCAGCGGGAGGCGATCTGATCCCGGACCGATTTGATCATTTTAAAAAGGCTGTCTGATCCGGTCACTGAAAGACACGGCGGCACAAACTGTCCGGACACCAGAATGTCTTCGCCTTCCCGCCAGAGCTGGGCAATGGGAATGAGCATGTAATCGTTTAAGTCCGCGATTTCATTTTCCCAGAAAATCCGCAGCAGAAACTGAAGCGTTGGAACGCTTGCCCGGGGTCCGGCCGTGTAGAGGTCGCCAACCTCCCCGGCCTCCCTGAAAGTCACCAGCCGGGCCGCAGCACTGCCGACCTCATCGGTGTTGTTCAAAACCGCGGCGTTGGCTGTATTGGGGTCGAGTTTTCGCAGGCCCAGATACACCGTAAACGGCTTGTCCGCCTCAACCCAGGCATGGTCAAAGGACCTGGACTGAAGCAGGCTGTTGCCGGGAAATTCCGCCCAGGTACCGTCCGGAAAAATCAGATCCGCCCGGTTGATTTCGATGGTCTGGTTTTTGAGTGCATCCTTGTTGATCCGGTTTTCGATAACGCCCCAGAAATGCGGGGTGAGTTGTTCTTTCAGGGGAAGCAGCAAAGACTGCTGGTATTGATCGAACTGCTGAAAATGATGGGGCTGTAAAAACAGGCCCTGATGCCAGTATAACGGACTTTTTGACTTCATGAAGCGTCCCTGCTTGTATGCATCTGGTTGGCGTCAAGTTCAATGTTGATATGCAGATCTGCGGGTTCAACATTGATCTTTTTTCTGATCAGCCCTTCTTTGGTTCGTTTGACCGGGATGCGCAGAACCGCACTGCAAAATTCCGGCCGGCTGTTGAAATAACCGGCCACCAGCCCGATCCAGCGGGCGTCTTTGACCCGGTCAAGGGTCAGGGTCTTCTTTGTGCCCGGGGAAACCACAAACCGCTGGAACTCTTCTATGTTTTTCAATGAAACGGTTTTTCGCTCGTCCGGGTCATAGAGGTTTAACAGGCGTTTGATGCCGTCGGGGCTTTGAATGTAATTTTTGAAATCAGAAGCTTCGCTTAGCTGGTAGACCATCAGGATCATGGTGTGGGGGGAATTGTTGTATTCGTTGAGGTCCGGGGAGGCTTGGTAAGCGATTTGAACCGCGCCGGCTTTGAAATCCCAGTTGACCTCCGGGGCCGGCGGGTCGGTCTTTTTGGCCCCGCATGCAACACAAAGCATCAGCAGGCCCGCCAGAACAAGGCAGCAGCGCCGGAAACCGGGGGGTAAATACTTATGAAAACAATAACTGTCCATCAAAGCCCATTTCGTACGATTGTGTAACCTGAATTTCAGGTTATTTCAGTGTCCGCACATGCATTATAACAAAGCCTTGGTATCATTTTGCTGCCGCTGGGCTCACATCCTGCAGCAAGCACCGGATATTTTATCCGGCAGCCGGAAACAGCTTCGCAAAAATTCCATAGTACCTTTTGTTTGTAAAGAACAAATTTGTTATACATCCGCAAAAACGGGTGTATAAAGTGGTATCGGCCGGATGAACAAAATATTTAGTAAAATTTTTCATCCCTGGTCCTGCTCCGGCTTGTATCGCAGCAAAAGCAGCGTTAGATCGTCGGACTGGGTGGCACCTGCGGCAAACCGGGTTACGGCATCATGGATGGAATCCACGCCCTGGCTTGCAGACAGCGCATTGATACCCCGGGCGGCCTCTGTTAACCGTTGTTCTGAAAACAGTTCCTGTGCCGGGTTAAAGGCCTCGGTGATCCCGTCGGTGTAAATCAAAAGGGTATCGCCGGGATGCAGGGTCATGGTCTTTGAATGGTAATCAATTCCGGGCATTGCCCCCATGACCAGGTCCCCTGTAGAGGCGACAAACTCCGGCTGCTGATTCCGGCGAATGATCAGCGGCGGGTTGTGGCCGGCGTTGACATAACGAATTTCGCCGCTGGCAATGTTCATTACCCCGCAAAACAGGGTCACAAACATGTTGGAGGTGTTGTCCTCGGCCAACTGGCTGTTGACCCGCTCAACGATCTTTGTCAGATCAGCGCCGGCACTAGCATTGGCTTTAAACAGGGTCATGGTGATGATCATAAAAAGCGATGCCGGCACGCCCTTGTCCGAGACATCGCCCACCATGAAAAACAGCTCATTTTTGTTTTCATCCAGCAGGTAATAATCATAGAGGTCTCCGCCCACTTCCTTGGCCGGCAGCAGTTTTGTGCACAAATCGATCTTGTCCAGATCCGGAAAAGCCGGGTAAATCCGGGGCACGATGCTCATCTGGATTTCCCGGGCTCCGCGCAGTTCCCCTTCGATCATGTTTTTTTCAGACCGGGTTTTGATCTCAGAAATGAGATTGGTGACAATAAAGAAAAAAATACCCAGCCCCAGGGCGTTGGCCGCGATCATGGGGATGGTGATCGCCCGGACAATGGCAACGGCCTCATCATAGGGGCGGCTCAGCAAAAGCACCATCGCCATGTGCAAAATTTCCATACCCGCGGCAAAGCCCGCCGCGGTATAAACAGAAGGGATCTTTTTTTTGCTCAGCAGAAACACGACTCCGCCCAGAAAACCCGCGATAATGGTTGCCGCAGTACAGGGAACCGCCGTGAAGCCTCCCATGAAAAACCGGTGAAACCCGCCGATAAGCCCGGCTGCAACACCCACCACCGGCCCGGCCAGAAGACCGGCAATGGCCGGGCCAAGATCGCGAATATTGGCGATGCCGCCTAGAATCTCCATGCCGCCGATGGTCCCGTAGATGGAAAACAGCCCGCATACCAGGATCAGGATAAGCCGGTTCTGCCGGGTAAAACGCTGTTCTAAAATTTCATTGAAAAACCGGGTCCGGGTCAGAATGTAGGCAAAGACCATAATGACACAGACGTTCGGGAGAAGGGTGGTGATCAGATCAATCATACGCATATGCCTTTTTGCCGCAGAAGATTAATGTTTGGCCGAAAGCTTGATGGCACCGTAAAAAGTCCAATATCTGCGTTACGCGCAATTTCTCAGAATTTCACGTACGGCGAAGTACGCTGCATTCTTCGAAATTGCGCAAGCCTTGATCTTGAACTTTTTACGGCACCATCTGAAATCAGACTTTTTACGAAGCCTTCAAAGCTTGCTCTTTAAATAATCGCCGACCCGGAAGATCTGTGTGAGGCTGATGGCAATAACAGTTGACAGGGTCAGCGAGGAGCTGAACATCGGTTTGAGCCAGGCCGGGATATAGTTGTAAAGGTCCGGCAGGATATCGGCGCTTAAGCCGAATATAATGGCGGCTCCGATGACAAATATTTTTTGGGTATCCATTTCCACGGTCATCAATATCTGGATGCCTGCGGTGATCATATAGCAGGTCACAAAAATCAAAACCGCGCCCATCACCGGTTTTGGCATCACCGAGAAAACCGCGGTGATTTTGGGCAGGCAGGCAAAGGCCACAAACAGGCCGCCGGCAAAAAGCCCGATTTTCCGGCTGGTGGTGCCCGTAGCCGCAGAAACCCCGATATTGCTCGAACTGGTGCTGATGCCCACGCCGCCCAGTATACCCGCAAGCGTGGTGCCGATACCGCCGGCCAGAAGGCCGTTGCTGATGCCGGTCATATCCGGCTGTTTCCATTGATCATCGCTGATTTTCTGGCAGGTGATCATATCACCGATGGCTTTCAGGCTCGTGCACAACGCAGCGATGATAAAGGGGAAAATCAGGTTTGGATCAAACTGCCAGCCGTATTCCGGCAGGCCCGGCAGCTTGAAACTCCTGGCGGCAGTCACCTTGTTGATCTCATAGATTGTCATTACGTCCGCTGTATAGGCCACCAGATAACCCATGACCAGCCCGATAAATACGCAATAGACACGAACCCTGCCGGTACCCCAGACACTGAGGCCGATCATGACCGCCAGGGTGGTGGCCCCGACCATGATATCCGGAATCTCGTAAAGGGCCTCGGCGGTTTTGATCCCCATGAAGTTGGCCACGCCAAGGGGGATGAGTGCAATGCCCACCATCATGACCACAACCCCGGTCACCTCTGCGGGGAAAAGAAACCGCAGCCGCTTTACCAGGCGCGAAAATAACGATTCAAACATACCGGAAATGACAAACATGCCCGCCATCATGGCCACCCCCCCGGCCCAGGCCGCCTGCATGGAAGCGGCAAAATAGGGTACCCCGGCCAGGTAGGGGCAGAGATGGCCCATGCCGATCCGTCCCCGGAGGCTTTGGAGCATGGTGGTTATCCCGATGGCGATCATGGTCATGCTCACCACCCGCTGGATTTCCAGCTGGGAGCCTCCGATTTCACCGATCACCACAACCGGCAGGATCAGGGTGCTGGACATGACAAAGGTATGCTGGATTCCGGAAAGCAGGCAAATCAAAAAAGACGGGCTGTCATCCCGCCCGTATATCAGATAGCTCGGTTTGGCCATGGATTACCTCATCCAGATGGGCTTTGGCGGGAAAAAGTCTGCAGCCACAATATAGTGCTCGCCGTTTATGGTTACAGCCCGCAGATAGGCCAGTTTTTTTGAAGGGTTGACATCACCCGGCCTGGGCCGCCGGTAGGAGACCCAGGCGCTTTTTTCCCCCTTGATGCGGCTGATCATTTTTTTGATAATGTCGTATTTGAGCAGGTTCCGGCCTTCGAGATAGGGAAACGCGGGATCGACCACCGCCGTGCCGTCATCTTTAAACACAAGGATGTAGGAATCCCGAAAGGAAAACGGGCCGGCATCGCTTCGGAAAGCATCAAAGGCCGCTTCTTTTTTCTCCCGGATCAGTTCAACCGCATCATCGACCATCTCGATGATAAACTCTTTTTCCGTGCGGATATTGTAAACACCGGAGCCGACAAAAACCTCCCGCCCGTCGGGCATGACCGCTTTTTGGGCATATCCGCTTTTCCAGGTGGGAATAAATTCCCCGGGCCGGGTCCACATATAATGCACCCAGCCGCCGCCACCTTCCGCCTTTTCAATGAGAAGCCGGATCAACGGGCGGCCGTTGACATCTTTCATGTCATAAAGATCCTGGCCCACCAGTTGTTCCTGCACGGGATGAAAAATATTGACGCCTTCCATGGTATAGATAAACAGGTAGATCTCTCCCTGAAACCACCGGGAATCCTTTTGTGCAAACGCGTCAAAGGCCTTATCCCCCTTTTCTTCAAGGACCCTGGCCGCGTTGTTGACCATGGAGACCACCCGTTTTGTGCGCTTGTAATAGTACGTGGTTTCGTCTGTATCATCGGCGCCTGCGGAAATTTCGGGCAGGATAAGCAGCAAGGCGAGCAGCGGCAAAATCAACAATAGCTTTGACATTACAGATAGCTGCCAAAGCCCGGGCTTTTTTGAAGCCATCAGGCCGGTTTGCGGGAAAAGGCTTTTGATTAGCATGAACTGCTCATGGCCGGAGGATCCTGATGCAGATAAATTTTCTGTTAAAAAGAATCAAAAGACGGCAAGGGCTTTTTGCTGCCTTTATCAATTCTGATGGCACCGTAAAAAGTCTCAAATCGGAGATAACCGCCAACCAATAAACAAATAAATTATTGATTTTATTTAACACTTAATCACTTAAAACTTAACACTGCCTGTAAAAAAGACTTTTTACAGGCTCATCAATTCTATGCCGGAAAAATGCTCTGAGAGCCGCATTTATCATCTGCTGATACGATATTCAATCATTTTTCAACAGGCGTAGCAGTTTCCAGTTTGCTGAAACGGAGGGGTTGTTTGCCAAATAGAGCTGTGACTGACTGTAAATCAGGCATAAAACAATCCGGGATCGGATGCGGCCCGGTGCTTGGTATTGGCCCCGGGCCGCATCCGATGCATTCAGGGAAAGCAAATCCTTACGGGGTAGCCGTTACTTCAGCAGGCTGACGTAGCGTGCCACCTGGACGTCTTTTTTCCAAGCCGGCCATTTATCGGCACGGCTGGTGTTTCTCCGCTCGGTTTTCCAAAACCGGCGCAATCTTGGTGTGCGGTTTCTGCGGAATCCCATTTTCCCCCTCCTTGTGTTTGTTTTTTTCGGCAGGGTTCACAAGATCAGGGTGTTGCCTTTTTCTTGCCCCGCTTTTCTATAGATAAAGGTTTGTAACATTATGGTCTCATTGGGCCTTTTGCCCTGCCTGAATCCTATTTTCAATATTTTTTTATTCATATCGTCAATTTCAAAATATTATTTAGAAATATTTTGTAAAGGCCGGAAATCAGAAAAACTATTGCCTGTCTATTCCTTTTTTTCCACAGTGTAGTAAACCGTGTACCTGGCCAGAAGCTCGTTTATTTTTTCCCTGATTGCCTCCATGTCAGTTGTTTTCTGCCAGAGTCGTTACCAGCTTTCCAAATCGGGAGAAAATCTCTTTTGTATATTGCTTTAGGCTTCAAAATACCCTATAACATTGACTTTTAATTGACAAATGCCATAGGGTTCATAATGATTTTCGTTTGATACAGGAGGGATTTTTGACTCTCAACATTATTTTAAAGGCATTTGCGGTGTGGTTGATCATCTTAACGCTGGCCATCGCAAATGGCGCGCTCCGGGAAGCTGTGCTTATTTCGGTTTTAGGAAAGCCCTCGGCACTGATCCTTAGCGGCGTTCTTCTGTCAGGACTCATTTTTGGAATGGCATACATTGCCTTGCCTTGGTTTGGACGGATTCCAGTTGAAAGTTACGCTCTAATCGGCATTGGCTGGCTGTGCCTTACCCTGGTATTTGAATTTACATTCGGGCGAATCATCCAGGGCAAATCCTGGCCGCAGCTTCTTGAAGCCTACATGTTCAGAGAGGGCAACATTTGGCCAATCGTTTTGCTTGTCGTTGCGCTTTCGCCGTATGCCGCCGCCAAAATCAGGGGCTGGGCCTGAGGTTGGCGGCGGCTGACAAACATCGGACACTCCTTTTGGAGTTGATCATCAAGGGGCTTGAAAAATGAAACGCTTTTTTCTGTTTGCCGCAATGTCACTTTTATTTTGCGTGAGTAGTCTGCCCGGTGCTCACGCAGAAAAGGCCCAGGTCCTGGTAGAGGATGCAGTCAACTACCTGCGGGGGGAAACCTCACGGGCGGTGGTGGAAATGACAATCCATCGGCCGGACTGGCAACGGACCATGACGATCAAGGCCTGGACTCAGGCAAGGGAGAACAGCATTTTCTGGATCGTCTCCCCTCCCAAGGACCGGGGAAACGGTACCCTGAAGCGGGGCGATGAAATGTGGATATACAACCCCAAAGTCAACCGGGTGATCAAACTGCCGCCATCCATGATGTCCCAGTCCTGGCAGGGGTCGGACTTTTCCAACAATGACCTGGCAAAGTCGGACAACATCGTGGACCAGTACACCCATGAGATCATCGGCACGGAAACCCACGAGGGGAAAACCGTCTATATCATCCGCTCGCTTCCCAAACCGGGCGCACCTGTGGTCTGGGGCATGCAAAAGCTCAAAATCCGCCAAGACCATATCCTGCTTCGTCAGGCCTTTTTCGACGAGGACAGGAAGCTGGTCAAGGCCCTGAGCATGAAGAGGATTGAAATGCTCGGTGGCCGGCTTTATCCGGTGAAATGGAAGATGCAAAAAGCGGGTCAGAAGGAAGAATATACCGTACTCTATTACCAAACCCTTGAGTTCGGGGTGAACATATCAAATCGGATGTTTACCATCGCAAGTCTCAAAAACTCCAGACTTTAGTCCGGACGATTGCTGATGCACATGGACATAAAAATGGCCTGGCGAAACGTGTGGCGCAACCCGCGGCGGACCTGGCTGACCATCAGCGCCATCGCGTTTGCCTGTATCATCCTGATATTCATGCTCTCCTTTCAGTTCGGCGCCTACGAGACCATGATCAATTCCGCCATTCAGATCAACACAGGCCATCTGCAGATCCAGGCGGATAACTATTTCGAGAAAAAATCCATGCGCCAGGTGGTGCCCATACCCGGACCGGTTCTCCAGGCGGTTTCTCAAATCGAGTCCGTGCAGGCTGTCACGCCCCGGGCCAATGCGTTTTCTCTGGTATCCTCGGACAAACGGACCGCAGGGGCAATGATCATCGGCGTGGACCCGGAATCCGAGGCCCGGGTCTCCACTCTGGAAACCCTTGTCCGCAAAGGCAAGTTTCTCACCCGTGCCAAGCCGGACACCAATCCCGCGATTATCGGGCGTCTGATGGCGCAAAACCTGCAGTTGGACATTGGCGATGAACTGGTGGTGCTCGGCCAGGGAAGAGACGGGTCAGTTGCAGCCACCGCGCTTACGGTCTGCGGCATCTATTCTTCAGGCCAGGATGAATTTGACCGCAGCACCCTGCACATGCCCCTTGATACCTTCCAGGAGGTCTATTCCATGCGTGGGGCGGTTCACGAAATCGTGGTTCAGGTAAGCGGACTCGACCGGGTGGGCCCGGTCAAACGGGTCTTGTCGAGCCGATTGCATCAGATGCCCGGCGGCAAAAACCTGACTGTGCTCGACTGGGAGGCGCTCATGCCCGGCCTGACCCAGGCCATCAAGCTGGACCTGACCATCGGGATTGTCTTCTGGGGCCTGCTGGTGCTAGTGGTGGCCTTTTCCATATTAAACACCTTTTTGATGGCCGTGTTTGAGCGCACCCGGGAATTCGGGGTAATGATGGCCATTGGCACCCGTCCCGGTCGACTGGTTCAGATGATGCTCTATGAGTCCTCGGCAATGACTCTGGTGGGAATCGGCCTGGGTATTGTCCTGGGCTGTATGGTGACCTGGATTTTTCAGCATATCGGCATCGACTTTTCCGAAGCTTCGGATGTTTTGCAGCAATACGGAATTTCCGGCCGAATATATCCGCAGCTCTCGATCATTACAGCACTGGCCGGGCCAATGCTTGTGCTGATCGTCACCTTTGCCGTCTCGCTTTACCCGGCTCTGAAAATCAAGGGGCTCAAGCCGGTTGAAGCCATGAGTCATGTATAGGATTCAAACCCAATCGCCACCGGGACTTGATTGTGAACCCGAACCCAAACCCGATACCGACCCGGATCGGGGAATGTAATGTAACCGCATAAACGGATCGCACTGATGGACATCACCATTGCCTGGCGAAATATCTGGCGCAATCCAAGGCGCACGATCATCATCCTGATCGCGGTGATTATCGGGATCTGGAGCATGATCTTTCTGACCTCCCTTATGCGCGGGATGCTGGTGGACTTGATCGAAAACGGAATCTCCACGTTAACCGGGGATATAAAGATTTACGCCCGCGGCTTCCGCAGCGATCCCGCACTCGAAAACCGTATCCGGGACGCCATGCCTTTGGAAAAAAAGGTGCGCGAAAGCCTGCCGGCAGACGCCCGCATGGCCACGCGGATCCGGGTCACTGCGATTGCCCAAAATGCCAGGCATTCAGCCGGTGTGACGCTTGTGGGAATCGATCCGGCAGAAGAAACAGGGGTTTCGTTTATCGGCCAGGGAGTGTCGGCCGGGGAAATGATCCGGCCCGGAAACCCGGTAGACATTGTCGTCGGACAGGCCCTGCTCGACAAGTTTGAAACACGGATCGGCAACAAGCTGATTCTGATATCCGAGGATGCCTCCCACGATATGTCTTCCCGGGCCTTCCGGATCAGGGGGATCTATGAGGCCGAACTTGAAGCCACGGAAAAGCGCTTTGTGTTTGTCAGCAAATCCGCTGCCCGCGGGATGCTGAAAATAGGCGGGGACGCCTCGGAAATCTCAGTCAAACTGGACAATCACGACCGGGCAGATGCGGTTGCGGAAAAAATCGCTGCAAAGGTGGACGCAGAAGCTTATGAAGTGAGCACCTGGAAAGAGCTCAAGCCAATGCTCAAGGCCTACATTAACCTTTTTGACGGCTATATCCTTCTTTGGTACCTGGTGGTCTTTGTGGCCATGGCGTTTGGTATCATCAACACAACGCTCATGGCGGTACTTGAACGCATGCGCGAGTTCGGGCTGCTAAAAGCGCTGGGAATGCGGCCCTGGCGTATTCTTCGCTTGGTGCTCATCGAATCTTTGTTCATCCTGGTCATGGGTGCGGCCATGGGAAACGCTCTGGCCTTTTCCATGGTCTATGCCATCGGAGAGCGCGGTATAGACATGTCAAAGTTTGCTGCGGGATTCGAGTATGCCGGCATGTCAGCTGTCATCCGGCCGGAAATTTTTGCCGGAGACGTTTTGATGGCCAATGCCGTGGTCATCTCCCTGGGTCTTATCGTCAGTGCTTATCCGGCGGCCCGCGCAGCGCTTATCACGCCGGTCACAGCAATGGCCCGGAACTGAAAAAAATCGGAGGCGTTCAATGTCCATCGTGGAAATAAAGGGTGCGGACAAAACATACCAACAAGGCAAAGTGTTTGTTCAGGCACTTAAAAAAATTGACCTGACCGTTGAAAAGGGCGATTTTGCCGCGATTGCCGGGCCGTCCGGCTCGGGCAAAACCACGCTTTTAAATATCATCGGCGGCCTGGATATGCCGGACCACGGCCGTATCCGGGTGGACGGAAACGCTTACGCCGACATGACCCGGTCACAGATGGCCGAACTGCGGCTTCGCCGCATCGGGTTTGTCTTTCAGGCCTATAATTTGCTGCCGGTACTTTCCGCCGTGGAAAACGTGGAGTATGTCATGCAGCTCCAGGGAGTGGCCAAAAAAGAGCGCCGGGACCGGGCCTTGACAATTCTTGATGAAGTGGGACTTGCGGGCAGATACCACAACCGGCCCGCCGAGCTCTCCGGCGGCCAGCAGCAGAGGGTTGCCGTGGCCCGGGCCATTGTATCGGATCCGGCCATTGTGCTCGCGGACGAACCCACGGCCAATCTCGATTCCAAAACCGGCGAAGGACTTTTGCAGATTATGGAAAAGATGAACCAAGAAAAGGCGGTCACCTTTATTTTCTCCACGCATGACCGCATGGTGATGTCATATGCCCATCGCCTCATCCACATCCGGGACGGGGAAATCGCAAATGGTGAACCCTGGGAATAATCGCCCGGGAAGAATACTACGGCTTATGGCTGCGGGGCTTGCCGTCTGCCTGGCGGTTGTTGTGCTTTTTTGCCCAATAGCGAGGGCAGGCTGGCGGAATGCTTTTGACCGGGGCGGTCATCTGCGGTTGCGTGTCGCAGCAACGGATCCCGAGGCCGGTTCCCGGCTCGATATCCAGGACAAGGACCGGCTTTATGACACTGCTTTTGAGTTCCGATCCAAACACCAATTCCTGCCGTCCGATACCTGGGAGCTGGACCTGCATTATGAAATGATCGGCACGGCCGGCGACACCCGCGAGGCGAATTCCCTCTTTCTGGCCCGGTATCCGGCGGCACGGCAGTTGGTTGTACCGGACGGCACATCCGATGACCGGCGTCTGATGGATCTTTCCCGCGTGATTACCGAGGATGACGATGAGCGTGTCTATCACCGGCTCGACCGCCTGGTGATCTCCGCACGGCAGGACTGGGGCACACTCCGGATCGGCCGCCAGGCCCTGACCTGGGGCAACGGCTTTCTGTTTCAGCCCATGGACCTGTTTAACCCGTTTTCCCCCACGGACGTGGAACGCGACTACAAGACCGGAGATGACATGGTTACGTTTCAGACCTGGTCCGGGACCGCCGGGGAAATCCAGATGCTCTACGTGCCCGGAAGGGATCCGGCAAGCGGAGACGTGGAGTGGGACCAGTCCTCTGCCGCGGTAAAACTCCACCGCTACGTGGGCGACCTGGAAATGGATCTGATGGCCGGTGTGCATTACAACGATCCGGTGGCCGGGTTCGGGCTGCTCGGGTATGCGGGCAGCGCGGCCTGGCGGCTGGACGCCACCTATACGTGGCTCGATGACAGCCATCAACGAAACGGATATGCCAGCATTTGTGCCAACCTGGACTATTCGTGGGTCTGGTGGGGCAAAAACATGTACGGATGGATCGAGTATTACTATACCGGACTGGGCACGCAGGATTATGAAGAAATATGGCAAGAGGCAGATCTGATTGCACGCATCCGTCGAGGCGAGCGCTCCACCCTGGGCCGGTCCTATTTTGATGCCCATCTCCAGGTTGAACTCCATCCCTTGGTGAACTGGTATACAACCCTGATCATCAATGCCCAAGACCCCTCAGGGGTGGTCCAGCCCCGCCTGGTGTGGGAAGTTGGGCAGAATCTGCAGATCACCGCGGGGCTCAATCTCTATTGGGGCGGGACAGACACTGAATTCGGGGGTTTCGATCTGCCGGATCTGCCGATGGAAGAAGCCCCGGCAGATCGTTTTTACGTTTGGACAAGCTGGTTTTTCTAGAATGAAGCTTTTTATGCCGCCCGGCGTTTTTGCAGGAAGAAAGCCCTGCGGCCGGGGTCAGTTTTTTCGTTCAATGCCGCTTTAAAAACCGACCCCGCCCTTGGACTTTCTTTGAAATCTTTTTTACAGGAAGTTTTAAGTGTTAAGTGTTAAGTAAAATCAGTAAGTTATTTTTTTATTGGTTGGCAGTTAATATCCTGCTTCTGTATCCGTGACTTTTCCCTTAAACAGGTGATAGGTCCACCCCTGGTAGGCCACCACGATCGGGATGAAAATCAGTGTCACAAGGAGCATGATTTTAAGCGTCAATGGACTGGAGGCGCTGTTGTGGGCGGTCAGGCTGTATGCGGCGTTGATACTCGATGGGAACATGTCGGGATATAAACCGATGATGCCGTAAAAGGTCGCGCCTGCGATAGTGGCGGCAGAGGCCAGCCACGCCTTGCCGAATGCGTTTTGGGCAAGAAACAGCCGGATGGCAAACAAGGCGGCCACCGTGGCCAGTATGAAGACAAGAAGGACCGGATGGGCAAGGTAGTTTTCATAAAGCGGGGTGGCAAAGCGGCTGGATATCAGAAAGACCACAGCCGCTGCTGCAAGCGGGATCCACAGCGTTTTTGCCGTTTTTGCGGCCCGTTCCCGGAGATCGCCCTCGGTTTTGACCGACAGCCACAGCGCGCCGTGGACCAGGAAGAAAAGAAGGAAAAGCACCCCGCCCAGAAGGCCATATGGATTGAGCAACGTGAACAGGTTTCCCTGAAAGATGCCCTCCCGGCTGATGGGGATGCCCTGGAAAATGTTGGCAAAGGCCACGCCGAACAGCACGGCAGGCAGGACACTTCCGATAAAGATGCATCCGTTCCAGAATTTCCGCCAGGCAGGAGAAGCGATATGGCTCCGGAATTCGAAGGAAACGCCCCGGAAGATCAGGGCAAAAAGGATCAGCATCAAAGGGGTATACAGCGAGGAAAACATGACCGCGTATACCATGGGAAAAGCGGCGAATGTCACCCCGCCGGCAGTAATCAGCCAGACCTCATTGCCGTCCCACAGGGGGCCTATGGAAGCAAGCATTGTGTTTTTGTCCCCTTCGGTCCTGCCCAGAAAAGGCAGAAGGGTGCCCACGCCCAGGTCGAACCCGTCTGTCATGAAATATATGGCCCACAGCAGACCCCACAGGAAAAACCAAGTGGCTTCGAGTATCATTATTTTGTCCTCCTGTTACAGATTCTGTTGATTTTATCCGCCGGATGCGGCGGCATTATCATGTCGTTTCGGGTACCGGTCCTCTGCGCGCATGCCTGACAATCAGGTAAAACCCGAGAGCCCCCAGCAGGCCGTAGACCAGGATAAAGGCCAGAAGCGAAGTGCCCACCTGGGAGGCGGCAATGGGGGAGGCCGCATCCGAAGTTTTCATCAGGCCGTACACGATCCAGGGCTGACGTCCGACTTCTGCCACGATCCAGCCGGCCTGGATGGCGATATAAGGCAGCGGGATGGAATAGAGCATCATCTTGAGGTACCACGGCCTGTCCAGGAGCCGTTTTCTGAAAAAGACACCAAGGATTGTTGCCAGGATGAAATATAGGCCGAGGGCGACCATAACCCGGAAGGCAAGGAAGGTGAGCAGTACGGGCGGGCGCTCGTTTTTTGGGATGTCTTTGAGGCCCGTGACAGCGGCGCCGAAATCTCCGTGTCCCAGGTAGCTCAGCATGCCCGGAATCGCACCGAATTCGATTGCATTTCGTTCATTTCCCGGATCCGGAAGGGCAAACAGATAGATGGGTGCCTTGTCCGTGGTCTCCCAATGGGATTCCATGGCCGCCAGTTTGGCCGGCTGGACTTCGGTTACATGCTTGGCATGGATGTCTCCCTGAATTAACAAGAAAACCGAGGCCAGCAGGCCGAATGCCAATCCGAGGGAAAATGATTTCCGGGCAAATTCAATGTGTTGTTTTTTCAAGAGGTGATAGGCGCTGATGCCCATTACGAAAAAGCCGCTTAAAAGAAACGCCGCAGGCACGGTGTGCAGGATCTCAAGAATGGCAAACTTGTTAAACACTACGGCACCGAAATCCGCCAGCTCCGCTCTTCCGTTCCGAATAACATAGCCGGTCGGATTCTGCATCCAGCCGTTTGCGGTAAGGATCCATATGGCAGAAAGATTGCCGGCCCCGGCCACCAGCCACATGACTGCTGCATGGGCCTTGGCGGAAATTCGTTTCCAGCCGAATATCCAGACCCCGATAAGCGTGGATTCCAGGAAAAAGGCGGCTGTGGCCTCAATTGCGAGCAAAGACCCGAAAATATCGCCCACATAGGCGGAGTAGCGAGACCAGTTGGTGCCGAACTGAAATTCCAGGGTGATGCCCGTGACCACGCCCAAGGCAAAATTGATCAGAAAAAGTTTGCCCCAGAAGCGGGTCATTTCCAGGTCTTCCGGTTTTCCGGATCTCGCGTAGCGGGTTTCCATGATGGCAACCATAACGCTGAGCCCAAGCGTCAGCGGCACAAAGAGAAAGTGAAACATGGTCGCAGCCGCAAACTGCAGCCGTGACAAGAGAACAGCATCCATAAATGCCCTCCTTTTTGAAATTGAAACAAAATGGATTCATGATAATCCGGGTTGGATATATATTTCTAATCTCCTTCAGATTCCGGATCTGACGGAAGGGGATTGATGCAGCTGCCTTTGTTCAGCAAATCCGCAAAAGTGACTTCCTTCAGGGTATTTCGTAGTTGGTTCCGGGCTTTTTCCCATACTTGGTGGACTGTACATGACGGGCTGCGATGGCAGGAACTGGGCCGCATTACGCAGTCGTTCAGGAAAATTTCGCCAATAGCCGCCTCCACCACATCGAGCAGGGTCAGATCGGATGGCGGAACGATTAAGCGCAAACCGCCCCTGCGCCCCTGCACGATTTCAATAATACCGGCATGAGCAAGCTGCTGGGCGATTTTGGCCAGGAATGGATCCGGTATCTCCATTTCCTCTGCGATCTGTTTGCGATTCACGACCTCCTCTTTTTCTCTGCCGGCGAGATACAAGGCACATCGCACGGCATATTCCCCGGCTTTTGTCAGGCGCATTGGATCGCCTCCAGTAAAATTTAAGATTAACAAGATCTTTTTTATCCTAAATTTAGCCGTGTCAAAATTTTTGTCAACAAAAAAATGTATCAGGGCAGGCCGTGTCCACACATATATGAACCTTGCGGCGCTCCTTGGGGACCATAACAATCTGCTGTCCCTCTGGCCCTGCTTAGTTTCCGGCCGGTGTACAGCACTTGCCGGCGGGATAGATGGGGACAGCCCGGGTTTTCATTACCATTGAAACCGGGATCTATCTTTACGCCCATTTGGAAGAGCCCTGAAAAAACAGCCGGATGATTATGCTGACCGTTTCATCCGGCAATTTTTTAGCTGGCACAAAATACAGGGATTTGTCTGGAGCGGGTGGTCGCCTGCTGCCAAAACAAAGCTGATCGTTTTTGCCGGGGTCATCACAAAAGAAACCGGGTGCCAGGAGACGCCCAGGGGGGTCTTGCCCAGAGGCTTTAAGACGGTTTCCTGCTCTGTCAGGGGATAATCGCAATACCCGGGGCTGAACGGAAGGGAAACATACTGCCCATATTCTTCCCTCATCATTCGGCAGAACATGTCCACTCCCTGTTCAACCACCACCGAACCGATGGCATCGGCGATAATGGAATCAACCATGTCTTTACAGTCGTATAGAAAATCATCCATCTGAGTGCCGGCCGTGGCCAGTCCGAAAATCACCTTCTCGGCCGGAATGGCGAGTGCTGCGAAATTAATGCTTTTAATGGTGCCGGCCCTGGTGATGACAGATTCTATTTGTCGGTCAATGATTTTTGTTTCCACATGGCCTGTATAAACAGTCCTGGGTGCCGCATCAATGAGCTGGTCAAGCTTTCGTTCAAATCTTTTTGAAGGGGGATTTGCCCTGTCGTATCCCAGTCCCGAAAGAATCCTTTTACGGTCAATATCTTCAATAATGATCTCTTGTTCTTTCATTGCATAACCCGTTTTATCTCCGAGATGATCATTGATGCATCTTCCGCATAACCGCTGGCCCCGAATTGCTCTGCAAACTCACTGTTCATAAAGGCGCCGCCGATGAGAATACGGATATCGGGTTTTGCGGATTTCAGCCGTTCAACCGTTTCCTTCATGGCCGGGACCGTGGTGCTCATCATGGTAGACAGACAGGCAACATCGGCATTATTATCCCGGGCTGCTGATGCAAAATCGCCCGAAGGCACATTTTTCCCCAAATCAAGGACCTCATGACCATAACCTCTGCACACGTCACGGATCACATTTTTTCCCATGTCATGGATATCGCCTTCAACCACGCCGATAATGAGTCTTTCGCCTGTGGACCGTACCTTGCCCACCTGAATCTTTTCTGCAATGCGATCCACCTGCTTTAACCCCATCAGCAGCTCCGGCACGGCCCCTTTTCTTAAGCGGATATTGGCGCAAAGGGTATCCAAAGCGGTCTGGATACATTTCTCGTACAGGATGCTGCCGTCCACCTGGCCGTCCATGGCTTCCATCAGGATATCCACTTGATTGCTGTCTGCCGAAATAATCGCTTCTTTGAGCTGGTTTAACATCTGCTCCATTATAAACTCCTTTAACCACCAAGGGTTAATGTTAAGTTGAATTTAGATTCTTACCATTGCCTGGTGATGTTTCTTCCAGACCGGATAAAACTGGGCCGCCGTGACCATTGCCCGTGCATTCAAGAGATCGCCGTTAGGCGGAAACTCACAGGCCGGTGCCAGTATGAAGTTGCCTTCCCTGCCAAGGGTGTCGATCTGGACAAGAGATTCCCGGATAACTTCCTCGGGGGAGCCGGTAAACAACAGACCTGTGGGAATATAGCCCATGAGTATGGCGTCCCTTCCGTATTTTTCTTTAACCGCACCCATGTCGGCACAGTCTTCCGGAATCTCTGCAAAGCTGAAAACAGAAGGATCAAGCCACTTTTTAACCTCTTTAAAATAGGGAGAAAATCCGCATCCGTGATGGGCATTGAGCACACCATTGGCTGTAATTTCATCCTTGATTCTTTTGGCATAAATTCCTTCAAACGCTTCCCATATTGTTGGAGAGACACCGGAACGAGAGGCGGGAAGGGTATCAATACACACGCCTGCCACCCCCCTGTCGAACTGCATGCGGACGAAATCAACCAAAACATCGGTAACCGTTTCAAGGCCGGCCTTGACTTTTTCAGGGTGTTCCAGAATATCAAGGTAAAGATTCTCCATGCCGCGCAGCATCCCGAGTACCCCCAAAGGGCCGTAGACAAACCCCAGCACCGGCACTTCCATCCCCACCCTGGATACAAGTTTTCCGCACAAATCAAGATAGGTAGACATCCGTGTCCCCTGATCTGCACGAAACAACTCCAGGTGTTCGTAATCCTCAGATGTTTTGATTTTCATATTCGAATAATCCGGATGGGCCGTGGTGTTTTCCGGATAAATGATTTCCTGTCCGAAATCCGCAGCTTCCACCGAAAGATCCGTAAAACAAAGAATGATATCATCCCCGATGAGCCGGTTGGCCATAATCATGGATTCTGCGGCGACCTCGCTGTCCATTGAAAACCTGGGAAAACTGCACCTGCCAACACTCCGGGTTACGCCTACAGGAATAGTGCATACAGGCACTCTATCTGTTTCTTTTCCCTGGATCGTGGCCAGCACCCTTTCCATTGATGACATTTGTTCCATAAAACCTCTCTTATAAGTCTTCTGTTAATCCAGTTAAAATTTGATAGTTATGCGGTTTCCCCCACATTCAGATGACAGGATCTGAAACTGACGCCGCCATCAAGCCCCGCTTTAATAAGTTTGCTTTTTATTCCGCATTTGAACATGTCGGCCGTAGGGTTTTCATGCCGGAAAACACGAGGAACTTAACTTGACTGATTTTATATGTAAAATTGATAGTTTTGATGAAGAGGCGATTTTGAATTGAGTATTTCTATGAATTGGATCGAAGGGATGGATCGAAAATGTTTTTCAGCCCCCTTTTCTTGCCTGCTAAGTGAGTAAAGGGGAAGCCATCAGTATTGGGCAAAAAAACTTGACCTTAAAGAATTGTTTAATTATTTTTAGGTTGGTCAACCAAACTAAAATTATGGAATCAGCAAAGGAAATCATGGCCAGAAAATCCCAAGCCCCCCGGAAGCGGGAGCAGATCGCCTGGGCACTGTTTGACTGCCTGGCGGAAAACGGGCACGAAAACATAACCATAAAGCGCATTGCCGCCAGGGCGGGGATGCCCCACGGGGTCATCCACTATTATTTTGAAAAAAAGGACGACATCGTAAACGCCCTGGTGGAGGCCCTCACCGCCCTTTACCAGGAAAAATTTCAAAAATTTTTAGAGTCCGGAAAACAAGGCACCGGCAGCAGGCTGGAAAAAATGCTCCACTACCTGGTGGAGGCCTTTGTCTTTGACAGGCGTCTGAATAGGGTCTTTTATAACCTAGTGCAGATGGGCTTCGAGCGCCAGGGGGTAAATGCGCCCCTGCGCCGGCTGCTGGACGCCTACCGGGGAAATATACGCGACATGTTTGTACAGGCCGGAGCAGGGGACCAAAGCAGCCCGCTGGCCATGATGACAGTGGCGGTCATAGAAGGGCTGGCCCTGCAATGGATGATAGATCCTGACGGATTTGACCGGCAGGAGGTCTGG
The DNA here is from genome assembly GCF_055149105.1 of Desulfosalsimonas sp. NCBI lineage: Bacteria > Pseudomonadati > Thermodesulfobacteriota > Desulfobacteria > Desulfobacterales > Desulfosalsimonadaceae > Desulfosalsimonas > Desulfosalsimonas sp. The sequence goes on from NZ_JBSRLA010000042.1 coordinate 26,741, forward strand.
GACACAGTGGGCAGCGTCCGGGATGCCATAATAAGCAGTTTGCCCGCAGATCCGGAAGATAATCATGCAGTGAAATGACAGTCCGCGCATCGCGGCAAAAGGGGGGGGGGAGGCTTATGAAAGCTTTTGAGGAAAAAAGCTATTGGATGACCACCAGGGTCTACGCGCCGGGCGAACCCCTGCGCCGGGACCTGGATGTGGATGTGGCCATAGTCGGCGGTGGGTTCACCGGCCTTTCCACAGCCCATCACATAAAAAAGGACGATCCCGGGGCCAGGGTAGCACTTTTGGAATCGCAAATTATCGGCTACGGGGCCAGCGGCAGAAACGGCGGGTTCAACATGACCCTTTTCGGCCTGACCATGGGTATAACCAGACTGCGGTTCGGCAGGGCTGCGGCCAGGCAAGCGCATCTTTATATGGAGCGCGCCGTGGATACCACACGGGAACTGATTGTTTCCCAGAAGCTGGATTGTGACTATGAGCACCCGGGGTTCCTGCGGGTGGCCACTTCTCCCAACTACAAAAAACGTATAATGCACGAAATCGAACTGGCCCATTCCCTTGGCCTTACCGGTATTGAGTGGCTGGAAAAGGAGCAGGTGCAGGAACAGGTCAAAAGCCCCATGTACCTGGGGGCCTGGTGGGAACCGCGGTGCGGCATCCTCAACCCGGCCAAGCTCTCCTGGGCCTGGAGGGATGTCATTGCCGCTCAGGGGGTGGCGGTTTTTGAAAACACGCCGGTGGGCGCCATGGCCCGGGAAAACGGCAGGATCGTTCTGGAGACCCCCGGCGGCAGGGTTCGGGCCGACAAGGTGGTGCTGGCGGCCAACGCCTGGTCCCACTTCATTCCCCGGATCAAGCGCAAGCAGGTACCTTTGTGGACATACATCGTGCTCACCGAGCCCCTTTCCCCAAAAATCATGGAACAAATCGGCTGGCAAAACCGGCAGGGCATAGAGGACGCCCGGAATCTGGTGCACTACTACCGGCTGACAGCGGATAACCGCCTGCTCATGGGCGGCCGGGACGCAGGCTTGGCCTGGGGTGCGGACATGGACAAGGACCAGAGTCCCCCCACGTTCCAAAGCCTTCAAAAAGACGTTCGGCAAATCTTTCCCCAGCTAAGGGACGTGCGCTTCACCCATCAGTGGGGCGGACCGGTTTCCATAACCCTGGACCTGGCCCCGGCCATGGGCAGGATAGGAGATGACAGGGTCCTGTATAGTCTGGGTTGCATGGGCCATGGCGTAAGTCTTACCCATCTAAACGGCCGCACCCTGGCCGACATGGTGCTGGGCAAAAAGACGGAGCTCACCGAGGTTTTCTTTGTGAACCGCAACGCCCTGCCATGGCCGCCGGAACCGGTGCGGACCATGAGCGCCAAAGCAATTTTGGCGGCCATGAAGTGCCAGGACCGGTTCACGGACGGAACAGCGGAAAAATAAAATGACAATAGAGGCCCACGCCTGTCTTGGGGATGATTGTCCCGGGCGCTGCCTTTGCGTCTGACAAGTTTCTCTATAGTGCCTGTTTCTCGACGCGTTGCCGATAAGACCAATGTGCTTAAGGCTTAGATCAACTTTCTGGGAATTTCAAATCATCCAGCCATCTACCGGATGACCCCATGATCTTTCCTTTCCGGTAAAGGAGATTCGGGTCCTCCAGGCAGAACTGTACACCAAAATAGCACCGTGAGGTAGCTAAACCTGAAAAGACTACCCATATCAACATCGCTGATGCTGGCTGCATTCATTTATACGCAGGTAAGGAGACATAATAGCTTTCAGGCCAAAGTGGAGAATACGGCTATTAATTTGCCTCTGCTGCTCCCTTGTGATAGAGGGATAGCCTATGATTTTTTTTAATACTTCATCCCCATGCCGAAGGATTTAGCGATGCAACAAATATTGGTGGTAGACAATCATCCTGTGGTTCGCCAATTCATGTCTGATCTCCTCGCAAAGAGAGGCTACAATATCGTAACGGCAGAGGATGGCTTGTCTGCTTTGCAACTAATGAAATCCTACATACCGGATATCATTTTTGTTGATCTCGTCATGCCCAATATTGACGGAAACACGCTGTGTCAGGTAATCCGTAGTCGAAAAGATCTAAAACACGCCTTTATCGTCGTGCTTTCAGCCGTTGCAGTGGAAGAAAGTTCGAATTTTTCCTTAGCGAACGGGCTGATCGATGTCGTCCTCGCCAAAGGCCCTTTAGACAGCCTTGCATGGCATATTGATTATATCATCAAACATGTGGAAGCCGGACGTGCGGATCGGCTACGGGGCGAAGCTATAGGTGGTAAGAATCTGTTCGCCCGCCAGATCACCAAGGATCTGATGAGTTCCAGGAAACACCATGAAATGACATTATACTTCATGACTGAAGGCCTGATGGAACTGACGCAGGACGCAGAAATTACCTATGCGAATCCAGCAGCGCTTTCAATTCTCGACGACTCTCAGGAAAACTTGCTGGCGACTGATTTTATCAAGCTTTTTAACAATGCCGATCAAGATAGAATTCGGCAAAGGATATCTGAAGTTCCCAGGGTTAACCAGGAACCCCTTTTCGATGAAATCCTGACACTCAACAACAAGCTGCTTTCTGTCAAAATCATCTCCTTTTACCAGGAAGCTCATCAATACACCCTGGTGGTGATGTTAATGGATGTCACCCTGCAAAAACAGGCAGAGCGGAATCTGGTAAAGGAAAAAGAGCGCTACAGGCGTGAAAGAGATTTTCTGGACAAAATTTTCGACAATTCTGCGGATGCGTTCGTCATTGTGGACGAACATGGCAGATTTACCCGGTGGAATAATAATGCCGCCAGGATGTTTGGGTACAGTTTTGATGAGCTAAGAGAGAAAAAAGCATTTGATCTGTACACCGACCCCAAGGCGATGGAGGAAATGTTAGATCTGCTCAGAAGGCAGGGATATGTTCAGAACTACGAGGTTAATTTCACCCATAAAGATGGCACTTCAATGCCCTGTGCCGTTTCCGTCAGCCTGTTGTATGGCGAAAAACAACAAAAAATTGGTAGCTTAAGCATTATCCGGGATTTATCTCAATGGAAACAGACAGAGGAAAGACTCACATATTTGAGCTTCCACGATTCGCTGACCGGCGTATACAATCGGGGTTATTTTGAAGAGGAGATGAAGCGGTTTGCAAAGGGCAGGCATCTTCCACTGGGCATAATTGTATGCGACATAAACAAGTTAAAACGAACCAACGATACGCTGGGCCATAAGAAAGGAGATGCGTTGATTCAAAAAGCGGCCGGGATTTTGAAGCGTTCTTTACGCGCCAGTGATATCATTGCTCGCATTGGAGGGGATGAATTCGCTGTTCTGGTCCCTGAGGCCGATGAGGAGGTAATAGAAAACTGCGTGCAAAGAATCAGGGCCGTAATAGAGGCCTACAGAGCGCAAAAGCCCGACCCCGGCTTTTCCATTGCTATCGGATATGCCCTCAGCAGCGAGCATTCCGTGGATACCAATGCCTTATTCAAGAGGGCAGATGACAACATGTACCAGGACAAACAATCTTACTCCGGAACATTTTTTCCCAAAGGCGATTTTGATTACTAACAAAGCTTTTCTAAAGATTATTTTGACAGTGAGATTGAATTTCTGACGTCATTAGCAGCCTCAGCATCCTATTTCAAACAAACTGCTGTGACAGATTATGCAAAGGCAATAATTACTATATCTACTGAACAAGGGATGGAAGCATTACAATCATATTGACACTGCAATTTGGAAGGCAACACAATCCCAAATAGGCTGGGCACTCTTTTTCAATTCAGCAGTAACGGTATATACAGGCGGTGACGTCAAGACACCTGTTGTTGGCTACTATAATCCTTACAATGATATTTTTTTGGTTACAGCATGGTCAGAGGATGAGGGAATATACAAAATTGCTGATGCAGAGTTGCTCATGGGGGACTTCATTCGCAATGAAAATGAGACCCTTGATGTGATACCTTTTTGGCTGCGAGGTGAAATGCATCGACCGGAAGCGATTGGCCGCAGTGTTGCATTATCCCTGTTGGCATTTGAGAAAATTTTTAATGAAACCACGTTCGATACATGGCGTAATGGGCTGCCTTTACTGACAGATCAAGACGGTTTAAATAAAATCAACTACTCCCTTGCAGCTCTGAGGCTTAACGAACCATTAGTGAACGTGATCTTTTAGTGAACATGTTCATAAAATACATAAAAGATATGGCTTGGTCAAGATTTTTCAGGAATTAATCTGCCCTCGGGGGATACGGAAAACTTCAGACCTTAAAATTTCATAAAAAAAGACTTGACAATATCAATACGGTTGTATTAAACAATTAATTAATACAACCGTATTGATATTCAGGGGAGCATTCATGAACTCAAATCAACCAAGCAGCACCAGCAAAAAATTATTCAATGCAGGCATACAGGTATTTGCGAAAAGGGGTTACCGGGATGCTACGGTCAGGGAAATCTGCAAAACAGCCGGAACCGCAAACATCAACGCAGTTAACTATTACTACGGTTCCAAGGAAGATCTTTACCGGAAAATCCTGGAAGTCATTTTTTCCGAGTATGACCGGTTTGACCGGGAAGACTGGGACCGGAAAACACCGCGAGAACAGCTCAAAACCATGATATCGAACTTCTGCGCCATGCTCTACAAGGACAACGCCTTTGCCTCGGAAATTACTTCCATTTTCATTTCCGAGATGACCCGCCCCTCTCCGTTCATCGAAGATCTGGTGGATACGTATAACCGCCCCCGGATCAAGAGACATTTAAAGATGTTTCAGGATCTTTTGGGGGAAGGGGCCACCCAAGACATGGCACGGGACTGTCTTGTCTCCGTGGCCGGGCAATTATTTTACTACAGTTTTGCATGGCCCGTGTTTTCCAGGTTGTTCCCGGGATATTCCGCAGATGAAAGATATGAGCAGTGGGCAGCCCATGTGTATGAATTTTCTTTGGGCGGCATTGCGGCTATCAGAAAACAATTTATGCAAAAAAAGGAGGATGCCCTTGGGGATTAAACTCTCATCGGAGCAATTTCTAGAACACGCCGTGGAAACATCAGGCCTTGAAGACTTCGGGGGGGATACATTTCAGGAAGGACTCGAGGCCCTTGTTGATTCCCTGAACAAAGACCTGGACTTGGAAGAAGGTACAGCGGGGTATTTTCAGCAGGCTATCACACAGATCCTTGTCAACCGGCTACAGGTCACCCAACTGGTAAAAAACAACCCGGAAATAGAGAGAGAAGAAATCCAAAAGCCCCTGTTTATTCTTGGCCTGCCCCGATCCGGCACCAGCATTACCCAGACCCTGATGGCCCTTGACCCCCTATCCCGCTATCTGCGGAATTTTGAAACAACCGGTGCAGTCTGTCCCCCACCGCAGCTCATGCCAAGTGCGCCCGACCCAAGGATTCAGGCCTGCCACGAAGGGATGGAAGGGTTGCTCAGCCTGGACTCTGATCTACGGGGGATCAACGGGATCAACTTTATGGCCCTGGGCACTGCGGAGTGCCAGAACCTCACGGCGTACGAATTTGTTCATGCGGGCTGGAGCGCCGGGTCCAGTCTGTTCAGCCACGGCAACTGGGTGGGGGAGTGCGACATGTCCCGGGCCTATGCCTGGCACAAACGCCTGCTTCAGGTGTTGCAGTGGAAGCTGCCCAATGAACGCTGGGTGCTCAAGGCGCCCCTTCATTTGTTCGGTTTAGACTGCCTCCTGGAAACCTACCCAGATGCCAGGATCGTGTTTACCCACCGGGACCCTTTTGATGCCATGGTGTCTGGGGTCAGTATGGCTTTCCACTGGACCCGGGCCACCACCGGACAGGCGAATGCCCCTGCCATTGCAGACTGGTACTCAGCGCTTTGGGCCAAAGGGCTTGAACGGGCTTTGGAGGTCCGGAGCCAATTAAAAGAAAAACAGGTTCTCGATCTGTTTCATAAGGACTTGAGCCATGATCCGCTTCAAGCAATGGAAGCCATTTACGGACATTTTGACCTCCCGTTCAGCCGGGCGGCCAAAAAGCGAATGCAGGTCTGGCTACGGGATAATCCCCGCTCCAGGTTCGGTAGCCATAACTGTTCAGCATCTGAGCTTGGATTGAAACCGGGCCGGGAAAAAAAGCGATTTGAGTTTTATCTTAACCGGTTTGATTTAACAAGAGGCAGATCATAAAAAAATGATTATTCATAACCGGTTTCATCGACAATCCCTTCGTAAGAGCTGAAATAATGAAAGAAATCGTACATATCGTAAAAATCGGCTGTCAAGAGAAACCCTGTAAAGGCACACATAAAAACATCCATGTCGTGTGTGCAAAAGGTGATGAGAAATACGTTGATATGGTGCATTATTTCAGTCACAGACTAAGCCTTTATACCAATAACCCTTTCAGTTTTCGCGAAAGGTACAAAGACGTTGACGGCATCATGATTATTGTTTCCGGGCGCACAGTAGATAGCCGCAAGGCCAGAAAAATGATTGAATACGCGGCAGATAACAAGATTCCGATTATCGGCGTAGACGTCAGGAGCCGGGATATGGGCAGTGTGCCGGATATTAAACTGACGAAATTACATTGGGAAGGGCTGTCAACCTTTATTGACAGCTTATAAAGCCGTCCATGATTAGAGAAAAAAATGACGCATTTGGTTGTGGGCATAAGAAGGTAACATTTTTCAACTCCCTGAAAATGCACCTTGCGGCTATTTTTATCAAGGTACCATGTGCTCCTTTGGCTAAATGGACGTTATTTCATAAGCGTCTCCATTAACTCTGGAATTTTCTCTTTCCGTTCAAGTTGTTCCTGCAAATCCCGCCGTTCCTTGGCCAACCAAGCAAGTATTTGACTTACATCAAAAAGGTTCTGTGATTTCTCCGGTGCTCATGCCACCCTTTTAACTCTTTCGACGGGTATCGAAGAAGGCGTATTGTCTTTGTAAGGTCCGAGTATTTTAATATCATGGCCGGTGCTGGCTATGCAATAAGCCCGTGCTGCAGCTTTAAATCCTCATTGATCCAATCTTTTACACGATCAGTCTTGATCTCCTGATTGCGCCACGTTTTAAAAGTCCAATATCTGCGTTACACGCAATTTCTCAGAATTTCACGTACGGATAACTGCTTTGCATTCTTCGAAATTGCGCAAGCCTTGATCTTGAACTTTTTACGGTACCATCAGTTTTAATTGACAAATTCTGCGGGATTTATAACAATCCTTTCTGCAATATATTTATCGTCTCGTTTGTTGCTGGTTCTCCGAAAGAATTTCCCCGTTCTTAACCCGGCATGAAAACAAAGAGGTGATGATCAGCTCCTCCCAGAATTCCCAAGAAGCAGGGATTAAAGATCACCCTTCAAACCGGGAAACCGTATGACCCTGACAAAAAATGAAATTATCGCGCAAATCACAGAGCTTGGATTTTCCAAGAAACAATCAGCAGAACTTTTCAAAACCCTCCTGGAAATTATAAAAAGCAGCCTTGAAAATGGTGAAGACGTTCTTGTCTCCGGCTTCGGGAAATTTCAGGTGAAAGACAAGCATCCGAGGCTCGGCAGAAATCCTGTTACCGGAGAAAAACTGGTTCTTGATTCAAGACGGGTGGTGACTTTCAAGTGTTCCTGTGAATTAAAGAAAAGGATGAATGGGGATGGATAAGGGCCTGACGCCTGATGTTTGGTATTTAATGGGAATATAGACCGCCAGTTGTCCCCATAAGTATCGCCCTTGACAAGGAGACAATAAGATAAACCACACAGCTGAAGCATATATAGACTCCAACAGAATCCGGATAGCCTATGACACTTTCGGAAATCCTGCTCATCGGCCATTGGTATTGATCCACGGGCCTAACATGCAGATGGTGGTGTAAGGAATCAAATTATCTGAAACAAAGACAGCATAAAATTTTCGAAATAAATTGACAATCTATACTGGATTATCAGAATAATTGAGCCTCGTTGGGG
>NZ_JBSRLA010000043.1:0-34553 GCF_055149105.1 Desulfosalsimonas sp.
ACAGTTTGAAATTTTTTAGCTCCGGCATTTGCTGAATTTTTCCGTAAACGCTCAATGTCGCTTACAAACCGACCCCGCCCTTGGACTTCCTTGGAAGGCTGATTTCAGATGGCGCCGTAAAAGTTCAAGATCAAGGCTTGCGCAATTTCGAAGAATGCAGCGTACTTATCCGTAGGTGAAATTCTGAGAAATTGCGCGTAACGCAGATATTGGACTTTTACGGCGCCATCAACCAATAAGCAAAGAAATCAGCTCTTGTCCGATTCCGGAAAAAGCACCAGGGCCGTGCGGGTGGGCAGATAAAGCTGCAGAAAATCCCGGGGACCGTCATGGGTGTCTTCATGAAGGGTCAAATGCCGCTGGCCGGAATAAAGGCGCCCGTGGCCGCCGTATGGCTCCGCATCCGAGTCCAGGATGGTGGTGTAGGCGCCGGCCGGGGCTGGAATCCGGTAATCGGTATAGGATCGGGCGGGATGAAAGTTGAATGCAAACACGCACCCGTTTCGCTCAAATGCCAGGACCTTGTCGGATTCATGATGGCACAGCAGGCCGGGCCCGGCCTTTGACAGAATCTCACATTTTTTGGCCGTTTCAATCATGTCCCGGTCAAAATCGCCCAGACACCTGAATTTCAGATCCGGGGCATCGGCCAGATGCCATTGCCTTCTGGCATAGGCGTAGGACCAGTTGTTCTCAGCCCTGGGAAAATCGATCCACTCGGGATGGCCGAACTCGTTTCCCATGAAATTGAGATACCCGTGACCGGCTGTGGCCAGGGTGATCAGCCGGATCATTTTGTGCAGGGCCACACCCCGGTCCACTGTCATCCGGGGATCGTCTTTGTGCATGTGCGCATAGATGTCTTTGCCGATCAGCCGAAAAATCAGGGCCTGATCGCCCACCAGGGCCTGGTCGTGGGATTCGGCATAGCTGATGGTCCGCTCCTCTGCCCGCCGGTTGGTCAGCTCGTGCCAGATCGTCCCCAGGGGCCAGTGCTCGTCGCTATATTCCTTGATCACCCGGATCCAGTAATCGGCAATGCCCATGGCAAACCGGTAATCAAAGCCAACGCCTCCGGATTTGTTTTCCAGGGCAAGCCCGGGCATTCCCGAGACATCCTCGGCAATGGTGACGGCATCTTCGCGGATTTCATGGATCAGCTTGTTGGCCAGGCACAAATAGGCCAGGGCATCTTCATCCACGCTGTGGTCAAAATAATCATCATAGGAAACAAAAGCTTTTCCCAGCCCGTGATGGGTATAGAGCATGCTGGTGATGCCATCGAAGCGAAATCCGTCAAACCCGTACTCATCAAGCCAGAACCGGCAGTTGGAAAGCAGAAAGTGCAGGACCTCTGTTTTGCCGTAGTCAAACAGCTTGGAATCCCAGCTGGGGTGATGTCCCCGGTCGCCTGCATGAAAATATTGATAATCCGTACCATCAAACCGGTTTAAACCCTCTGCCTCGTTTGCCACGGCATGGGAGTGAACAAGGTCCATGAGCACGCAAAGACCCGCCTCATGGGCGGCATCCACCAGCTCCTTGAGCTGCTCCGGGGTGCCGAAGCGAGATGATGCCGCAAAAAAGTTTGACACCTGGTAGCCAAAGGAGGCGTAATAGGGATGTTCCTGTACGGCCATGAGCTGGATGGTATTGTATCCGGCGGCAGCGATGCGCGGCAGCACCCGGTCCACAAACTCGCGATAGGTGCCCACCTTCTTTTCCTCCTGGGCCATGCCCACGTGCACCTCATAGATCAGCGGCGGCCGGTCCGGGCAGACAAATCCGGGATGACGCCACACATAGGGCGAATCCGGCAGCCATACCTGGGCATTGAAAATCAGGGTATCCGGATCCTGAACCACCCGGCGGGCCCATGCGGGAATCCTGTCGCCGGAGCCACCGGGCCAGTGGATCCGAAGCCGGTAAAGGTCCTTGTGCCCCAGCCGGTCTTCGGGCATTTGGATTTCCCATACCCCCGGGGCCGCTGCGGGTGCCAGGGCAAAGCCCCGGTCCTCCTTCCACCCGGTCATGTCGCCGATGAGATAAACCGCCTCGGCATTGGGCGCCCACTCCCGGAACACCCATTGATTGTTTCGCAAATGCAGGCCGAAATACTCGTGACCGGAGGCAAAATCGGCCAGGGACTGATTGCCCCCGGTCAGGCGGTCCTCCAGGGCGCTGATGGAATCAGCCCGTCTGCGAAGGGTCTCCGCATAGGGCTCCAGATACGAATCAAGTGCGACAAGCTGCTGCCAGGGTTCCATGGCGTTTCCTTGTATCAGGCGATTTCAGAGGAATGGGAGACCAGAGGCCGGTGAAGCATTTTTTCATACAAATCGATGTATTGCCGGGCCGTGACCTCGTGGTTGAAACGCGCCGCGCTCTGCTCCATGATCCGTTGGATCTGCGGCTGTTTTACCCCCGGGGGCTGCCGGTAAAAGGCCATGGCCTGGTCCACGGCCCACATGAGCCCAGCCGCATCCAAAACCTCGAACAAAAACCCGTTTCCGCGATGGTTTGCCATATCCAGGTGTTCCACCGTGTCATGGATTCCGCCCGTATCATGGGCAACAGGCAGGGTGCCGTACTTGGGCCCGATCATCTGGGGCAGGCCGCAGGGCTCGAAACTCGACGGCATGAACAAAAAATCAGCAGATGCATAGGCCAGCCGCGAAAGGGGATCACTGAAGCTGCAGACCGCCACTTGTTCCTCCAGGCCGTGGAAATGCACAATGTCAATAAAATAGGGCTGAAACACCCCGTTTGCCACAAACACGACCTGGATCTGCTCATCATGATACCTGGACACCATTTTGTACAAGATATCGGCCAGCACCTGGCAGCCCTTCTGTACCGGATCCAGCCGGGACGGCCAGAAAAAAAGCGGTGCCTCGGGATTCTGGACCAGGCCCAGGTGCTTTTGCAGATAGCGCTTGTTGGCCCGCTTGCCCTCGGATGCATCAGAGGGCGTATAATTGCGGAACAACTCGGGATCCGTGGCCGGATCATAGCTCGGATCCGGGGCGTTTAAAATCCCGTAGCCGCAGTCGGCCTCCACCTTGTTGGTCAGTTCCCGGCGGAGGGCATCCGAGATAAACCCGTGCCGGCCGGAAACAATTTCATTTAAAAACGTGGGACTCACCGTATTGACGAAATGAGAGCCAAAAACCCCGGAAACAAGGAAATCCACAGGATTCCCGCCCCGGCTCTGTTCATAATTGACCGCCATGTGATCATAATACAGGTTCTGCCAGAAGGCGGCCGCGTCAATGCCCCGGTCCTCGATTTCGGATAAGGCGGCTTTGACCGTGTGAATGTTATGGATGGTAAACAGGCATGGAATGCCGACCATGCGGGAATATCCCGGCACCAGACCGGTCATCCAGTCATTGCAGTGGATCAGATCCGGCCGGACCCGGGGCAGGATATTGTTGATCACCTCCCGCTGAAACGCCAGTGCGATTTTCATGTTTTCCTGGGAAAGATTGGAATACACGTGATGCACGTAATAAAAGGCCCGGTCCTCGGCCAGGTGCAGCCGGTCTTCGGGCAGGTACTTGCGGTAAGTATCCAGCTCTTTCTGGTAAATATCCCATAGCGGGCCGATGTGTTTGTGGAAAATACCCCGATAATCCGGCAGCGCCACATGCACGTCCGCGCCCAGGGCAAACAGCTTGCTGATCAGTGCGGCTGACACATCAGCCAGCCCCCCGGCCTTGGCCGAGAGATAGTTGGCAATATTGCCCATACCCTGGGGCAGGTAGGTCACTTCCGGGGTCACGATGAGCACACGGGGATTGGTTGTCTTTTCCGGCATCAAAATTTCCTGTCGGTGTCAAGCACCGGATTACGCCCAGGTCAGAAAACCCGGCGCGTTTTTCAAATAATCATCGCCCCGCGGCGTGACACGGGCCGTAAAACCAAACCGGCCGGCCTCCTGGCAGACCACCTCGCAGGTATAGCGGTAACTGCCCCCGCCCAGGTCTTCTGCCACGGACATGGGGCACACCTGGCTGTTTTTGAGCTCGTCAACGCTTTTCAGGCTCCCGTAATAAAGCTCTACTTCCACATCCCCGGGCTCCAGGGCCCCGAGGTGAACCTTTGTATCCACTTGAAACCGGTCGCCCACACGGAAAGGCACTTCAATGTCGCTTTGCGGGGGCTCGATGCGAACTTCGGGCCACTCCCGCTTCAGGCGTCTTCGTTGGGCCACCAGTTTTCCGGCCGATTCTGCGTTGTTTTCTGTCAAAACACCATGGTTTCGAACCGCAGGCAGATAATAGTCCTTTTCATAATTGCGCACCATGCCGTGGGCGCAGAAATTTCCCAGCACCAGCTTCATGGAATTTTTCATCATATCCACCCACCGATCCGGGGTATCGCCTTCCCTGCGGTCATAAAACGTTGGGATTACGTCATTTTCAAGGATGTTGTACAGGGCCCGGCACTCCACCTGGTCCTGGTAGGCATGGTCCTCATATTCCTCGCCGTTGCCGATGGACCATCCGCAATCCGGACTATAGGCTTCGGCCCACCACCCGTCGAGGATGCTTAAATTCAGCACTCCGTTAACCGCGGCCTTCATGCCCGAAGTCCCGCACGCTTCCAGAGGCCGCCTTGGGGTGTTTAACCACACATCCACCCCCTGAACCAGGTAACGGGCCAGGTTGATATCATAATTTTCCAGAAACACGACTTTGTTTCGCATGCCCGGCCGCCTGGAGAACTGCACCACCTGACGGATCAGGTCTTTGCCTTCATGGTCCTTGGGATGGGCCTTGCCGGCAAACACAAACTGCACGGGCCGGTTTTTGGACCCCACGAGCTTTTCAAACCGCTCTGGATCCATAAACAGCATGTAAGCCCGTTTGTAGGTGGCAAACCGGCGGGCAAATCCAATGGTCAAAATTTCCGGATCCAGCACGGACTCCACTTCCTTCATAACCGCTTTGGGCGCATTGCGGCGGCCGTACTGCCGGACCATCATGGAACGACATGCCCGCACCAGGCGGGACCGGCTCATCTCGCGCGCCCGCCAGATTTCCTCGTTGTATATTTGATCGATGCGCTCTGCCCTGTCTGTATCATAGTCGGTGGCATACCAGTCCGGACCCAGATAGCGTTCAAAGAGCATGTGATTTTCAATGGAAATCCAGGAGGGAATGTGGATGCCGTTGGTTACGTGGGAAATGGGCACCTCCTCCACCGGCCGCTGGGGCCAGACATGATTCCACATGCCCCGGGCCACCTCTCCGTGCAGCCGGCTGACACCGTTGCAGAACTGGGAAAAATTGTGCCCCAGCACAAACATGGACAGCTTGACATGGGGATCAAACTTCTCTCCGGTCTGCCCCCAGGACAAAATCCTATCCACATCCGTGCCCAGCCGCTTTTGATATTCCTGCAGATACGGCCGCACCAGTTCCGGGGGAAATTCGTCATATCCGGCTGCCACGGGCGTATGGGTTGTAAAAACCATGCTTCGGGGCACGATTTCCATGGCGGTCTGCAGGTCCACATTTCTGGACTCCATGACCTGGGCAATGCGCTCAACGCATACAAAGGAGCAATGCCCCTCGTTCATGTGGCATACCGCCGGTTCAATACCCAGCTTCTTTAATGCCTTCATGCCCCCGATTCCCAGCAGGACTTCCTGGGCCAGGCGCACGGCGGAATCGCCCGGGTACAGACTGGCCGTGATTTCACGCAGTTCAGGGGGATTTTCCGCAATATTGGTATCCAGCAGATACAAGGCAACCCGGCCCACCATGATCTTCCAGACCTTGGCGTAAATCAGCCCGCCGGACGCCTCCACTGAAATGGTCAGTTCATTTCCCTGCGAATCCCGGGCCCGGCGCACGGGCATGTGAAATATATCGGTTTCCGGATACTGCTCCTGCTGCCAGCCTTCATGATCCAGGTACTGGTGAAAATAGCCCTTTCGGTACAAAAGGCCCACGGCCACCATGGGAAGCGCCAGATCCGAGGAAGCCTTGAGGTGGTCTCCGGCCAGCACCCCCAAACCTCCGGAAAAAAACGGCAGGCTTTCATGGATGCCGAATTCCATGGAAAAATAGGCAATCTGAGCGTCCGCGCCGTAAGGGGTTTGGGAATAATCCACCGGGGTTTCAATCTCTTTTTCAAAAGCCTTCTGAACCCGGTCTAAGTGAGCCAGAAATCCGTCATCCTTAAGGCTCCGCTCAAAGCGCTTCTGGGCAATCATGGTGGCAAAGATCAAGGGGTTGCGGTTGGACTGACTCCATAGCCGGGGATCGACACGCCTGAAAATTTCAATGGCATCCAGGCGCCAGGACCACCACATGTTGCGGGCCAATTTTTCCAGAAATTCAAGTCGTTCGGGAATCTTTGGGAATACCTGGTAAGTTTGCAAACGGGTCATGGTTTCCTCTGTTGTTTTCCGGATTTCTTCCCGGCTGCTGTCTCCAGCTGTTTCAGTACCCGGTACAGCTCACTGGCCCCCCACGCCTGGGCGTCGCATCCGCGCTGGAAATGCGGATGATCGCCGTCGACGATTTCCGGTACATGTCCCAGACACCCGCTGTTGATCAAACAAGTGCTGCTGCCAAGCCAGTTTTGCGCCGTGGCAATGCTGTTTTCTCCGTACACAGTTGCCCAGGCTTCACAAAAAGAGGGAAACACCCAGGTCCATGCTGTACCATTGTGGTAAGCCGGCTTTCGGCTCGTATCCTCATCTCCCTGGTACCGTCCCTGATACGGATGATAAGGATCTGCCAGCAGGTGATTGTGATGCCACATTTCCAGCGGATGAATCACCGGCTGATCCGCCAGACTGCGGATGGCGCCGGGTACCAGCAATTGGGAGCAGGCATCCAGCACTGACCGGCAGATTTCCGTATCCGTCACGGCGCCAAGGGTGAGTGCAAAGAGCTGATTGGGCCGCAGGGCATCGTCGGCCGCGGCCTGATCCGGCCGGGCGCCGGACTCGCAATGAAGGCAGTCTGACAAATAACCCCGCCATTTATTAAAATAACAACGCAGAACGGACTTGGCCACCCGTTGGGCGCAATCTTTTAAATCAATATCAATTTCGGCATGTTGTGGCGGTTTCAGCCCGGACACAAACACCAGGGCCGCATACCACAGGGCCTGGATTTCCACCGGATAGCCCTGGCGTGGGCTGGCGGCCGGATAATTGGTATCCATCCATGTAAAATGGGCCGGGCTGAAAACCAGACCGGTTTTCCGGTCCATGCGGATACCGTTGGGCGTGCCGCAGATATAGCCGGAAACAATGGAAAACAAAATCTGCCGCAGGCTCCGGCCCTCAAACGGTTCGTCCAGGAAATCAACGGAATTGAGATCTTCGGCCAGGTCCCGGCACGCGACGGCAAACCACAGGGGCGCGTCAGAAGTATCCCGGTTGCCCGCATCATGGCCGTGGATCATATTGGGCAGGGTACCGTCCTTTTCGTACTGGCCGAACATCCGCAAAATATTTGCGGCTTTTTCATGCTCGCCTGCGGCGATCAGGGCCCTGCAAAAAATCAGCGAATCCCGGCCCCAGTCCAGAAACCACGGGTAGCCGGCAATCACAGAGGCATAGCCCTGACGGGCCACCACGTAATGGTCCAGGGCCTGCTTCATGGCCGCGGCCACGGGCAGGGGGGCGGAGCTGGCTGCGCTCAGATCCGGCTGTCCCGTGGATTTGTCCCGGGCCGCCTCCCCGGCAGTGTCCATGGAGGCTTCCAGCATCATGGACTGACCGCCGGCAAGCCGGCATGTGAAATAACCCGGGCTGAACAGATCCGAGTTGGGATCCAGGCCCCTTTCGGCCTCCACCGGACGATATTCCATGTACTGCCACTCCGGCTCCCGGACAAATGCGGCCCCGGTCATATTCACCGAAAGTCCGTGCTCCGGATCGGGCTGAAAATAAAACCCGTTTTCACGGGCTTCCACGGCATCGGGCCATGTATGCTCCGGGCCCGTAAACGCCTTGGTGACATCATGGAAGCTGCGGTTTTCAATGTCGGGCCGCACAATAATCCGCACCCGATGCTGGTCTTCGAGCTGATCTGCCGAGTCCTTCGGGTGTCTGAAAAAATAAAGCCGCACCCGGTTTTCACCTGCTATCATCGCCATTTGCACGAAAAACCGGATATGGCGCCCGAGCCCTGTGGGTATCCGGTATTGCCAGCAAGCCCGGCCGTCATAATCATGGACAAATCTGCGAAGGCAATCCGTGCGCACGGCCTGGGCATAATCCTGATAAACCAGCCAGATCCGGCACCGGGAAAGCATGATCCAGCGGTCAACGGGCGCAGCCGGATCCGGGTTGGCCGCAAGCAGTGCATCATAGCGCGAGCGCATGCGCCGGGCATAAGTGGCAGCCCGCATCATAGCCCCCCTGCCGTTTGTGGCCAGAAACAGAAACGGCTGGGCCATAAGCCGGGTGCGGGGAATTTCGCGCACCACCCCCACCTTCTCCAGGGGTGCCAGATACAGCAGATTTCCGGTTGCCCGGACACTGTCATGACCGGAATACAGGGTGAGACGAAGCTCTGCCCTCTGGTGGTCCGCACTTGCGGGCCCGGGGCGGATCAGGGCAAAACAGCTGCCATCTGCTGCGCACAAGGCATATTTCCCGGATACCACCTGATTGTTGCAGCGCAGCTGCAGACGGAAATCCGAAGATGCCCGCACCAGCAGAAAATGGCCGGGCGGCACCATCACCTCTCGTTTTGCATCTTCGGGCCACTGCCAGACAATGGCACGGGATTCCGGGCTTTCCGGGTTCATCTGCCGCAAAAAAGCCTCGGGATCATCCCGGAGCTGCCTGGCGGCCGCATCCGGGTCAAAACCATTTAAGTCGCAGGTGCCGTGGTAAAAGGCAAATACCTCCAATACCGCAGCCCGCAGCTGCTGGTGGACAACAGATGCGGAAACCCGATTGCCGGCCTGCTCAAAATCCCGTATCCGTTCCGGCTCCCCGGGTGCATTGCTCAAACACACAACCTGCCCGGGCGCCAGAAGCATCTGCCGGCAGTTGTCCTGTTTTTCCGCCCGGATGCGGGCTTCGCTGACCAGGTCCAGAAAAGCGCCGTCTGCCAGGGGCTCGATCACATCCTCCCACCGGGCCGGCACCGCGTTGTCCGCATCCAGGTTGGCTACAACCAGCAGCCGGTTTTGGCCATGGCGGTCATGGCGGAGCAGGGCCGCAAAATTGCCCTCCTGTGCCATGACAAAACGCAGGCCCGCCCCGGCGGCAAAAGCCGGATGGGTCTTGAGAAGTGCGTTTAAGCGCCGGATATGATCCACCTGGTTTTCTTCCGCCCCCCAGTTTAACGGCGGGGACCCGTGCACGTCGATTTTCTCCGTTGCAAACCATTCCACGCCGTTGGCAAAGGCAAATCCGCCCCCCACCGACATCAGGGCCGCAACAGCGGTGCGCATGCGGGCAAACCGTTTGGAAACCGATGCCAGACGGTTGTTGTCATGGGTTTCGGCAAAATGAATCATCTGGCCGTCGGCTTCAGAAATGTCTTGCACCAGGGCCATGTGGGCCATCACCTGGCCTCTGTCATAATTCTGGAAAAGCTCGGAATAGGCCCAGTTGAAATTGGCCGTATTCAGAATCTCCCGGGTCACGGAAATTTTCCCCCCGAGACCTTCCAGAAAAAACAAGGTGTCCGGAAACTGCTCACGCACCCGGGCCACAATATAGCGCCAGGCCGCCACAGGAATCATGTATCCGGCATCACAGCGAAATCCGTCCGCTCCCCGGCGGCACCATGTCAAAAACACCTCTGCCATGTACTGCCACAGATCCTGGTGACTGTAATCGAGCTTGGTCAGATCCTCCCAGACCACGCCCCAGGCCCCGGGCATCTGGATTTTGCCGTCTTTTTCCCTGTGCAGCCACTCCGGGTGGATTTCATGCAGGCTTGCCCCCCAGCCGGTATGATTGATGGCAATATCGAGCAAAATCCGGCCGCGCCGGGCATGGATGGCATCGACCAGCTCCATGAACTGCTCCAGAGGTGTGGCTGCAGGATCAAATTCCGCCATGGCCGGATCCACGGCCGTAAAACTCTGGGCCGCATACGGACTGCCGAACCGCCCCATGCGGCCATAGGTGGTGGGCGTGGGATGTACGGGCAAAAGCTGTATATACGGGCATCCAAGATGACCGATGATAAAATCCAGCTCATCGATCAGGTCCCGGAACTTTCCTGACGGAGGTATCACTGTGTACCCCCGGTGATCCAGGGACTCGAAATCCGCAGCCCCGGGCGGCGGCTGCCGCTGGTGCTTGTTGGGCCCGAACTGACGGACAAAGGCATTGTAAATGATATTGCCGCAAACCGTTTCCGCCGGCTCCACGTTGATGATCGTGTTGGGACCGGACGGCCATACGGGCGACTCCTTTCCCTCGGGCAAAAAAAACGCCTTGGCCTCGAAATGGCCCACTTCGGTTAAGCCAACAGTCAGCTCAAAACGGCCCTCTCCGGCCGGGACCATGGGGATATCCGACCAATCGTGATACAAGATGGGCTCGTTTTGCTCAACCTGGCAGATCACCTCCTGCCTGGCCAAAGCCGCCCGGCCGAGGTTGGTACGCAGCCAGGCAGTGCCCGGACCCTGGCCGGGTACATGCAGATAAAAAACAACGGCATCGCCCCGGAAGGCCAGATGCTTTTTGCCCGGGGCCGGGCTCTGGGACAAATCCTGGGATACTGTCATCTCAGTCCGCCTGCTCCGGATTTTCGCTTTGTACCCGGCCGGCCGGACCAAAGGGCCGAAGCCATATGATCAGCTGCGGCAGCAGGGTCAGTGCGGCCACCAGGGCGATGAACATGGCCAGCCCGGTAAACACCCCAAAAACAATCGTGGGGATGAAATTGGAGGTGGCCAGGATGGAAAACCCGATGATGATGATAATGGTGGTGTAATACATGGCATATCCGATGCTTCCGTGACAGCGCTGCATGGCCTGCAGATAATCGCCGTCTTTTTGAAATTCCCGCTGAAAGCGGTGTATGTAATGGATGGTGTCGTCCACGGCAATACCCACGCTGATCGAGGCAATGGTGATGGTCATGATGTCCAGGGGGATATTGGCCCAGCCCAGGGTCCCAAGCACCACCCCGGTGGCCAGCAGATTCGGGAAAATGGCGATCAATGCGATGGTAAAGGATTGAAACAAAACCAGAAACATGATCATCAGGGCCAGTATCACCAGTCCCAGGGTCATGATCTGGGAGCTGAACAGGCTTTGCAGAACATCATTATACAACACCAGCATGCCGGTGAGTTTCACACTGTCTTTGGCAAACCCCAGTTTTTCCTCTACATCGTGCTGGATTTTTTTCAAAAGCGCATTTCGCCGCAGTTGCGGATCCGAGTCGATAACCCGCAGGCTGATCCGGGCCTGGTCATGTTCCACCGAGGCATACGGGGCCACGAGCATCTGCCGGTATTGTTCGGGAAATTCATTGAACAAAAGGGCCGCGTCAAATGTATCCAGCGGGCCGCCGGTCAACCGCTCGGCCACCTTTATCAGGGTGGCAAGCGACAGCACCTTTCCGGTGTGATCCAATCCATCCAGGTAATCGTGAAGTGTTTCAATCCGGTCGAGCCGGTGTGGTGTAAACCAGTACTTACCTGAATCCGCCGGATCATCAAATTCATCGAATTCGGAAAACGCATCAAACCCGTCTGACCCGCCGCCGTCGTCACTGGCCGGCTCCGGTTGGGCCTGCGTGCTGCTGCCGTTAAAATCAATGATCACATCCAGGGGGGTGGTGCCGCCCAGCTTCCGGTCAATAACGGTCATGCCCTGGTGGATTTCCGTGCTGGACTTGAAATAATCAATAAAGGCGTTTTCCACCCGCAGCCGGACAATGCCGGCCGCGCTGAGCAGCAGGGCCACCAGGCTTAAAATAACAATCATCCGGCCGTGGTGACGGGTAAAGCCCGCAAGCCACCGGGTCAGGGCAATGCGCGAGCCGCCCCCGCTGGGCGGGGGTGCTTTTTTAAACAGCACCAGTGCGGCCGGAAAAAATATGAATGTAACAGCCAGGGATACCACGATACCCGCGGACATCATCCAGCCAAAGGTCTGCACGGGCTTGATGCCGGCAAACAACAGGGACCCGAATCCCGCAATGGTGGTCAGCCCCGCGTATATGCACGGGGTCTTCATGGCCTTGACCGTCTCTGCGGTCAGCCGGGCGTGGCTTTTATGCGGAGCGGCAAGGATCAGTTCCCGGTAGCGGACCACCAGATGAATGGAAATGGCCATTGTAATAATCAGCTGCAGGGCAATAAAGTTCGACGATACCACCGTGACCTTCCATCCGAACAATCCCATCAGCCCCATGGTGGCAACAGCCGAAAGCCCGCAGCTGACCAGGGGCAGCACAACCCATCGCACCCGGCGGAAAATCAGCCAAAGCACAATTGTCATGCACAGCAGCACCCCGCCGCCGTAGACCTTGAGATCCTTTTGGATAAAGCGCATCAGGTCGTTTGCCACCATGCTCACGCCCCCGAGAAACAGGTCCGCGTCATTTTCATGGTTTTCCATGATCGTTCGGATGGCGGCGATATCCCTGCTGCGCTGGGCCTCGATACGATTCCAGTGTTTGTCGATAAGCGACTGGAGCCGCTGCATTTGCCTTTCTTCCGCCGGGCTCAGCTCCCCCTGCCCGGCCTTGGCCCGAAGCTGCTGGCGCTGCTGCCAGACCTTGTCATATGCAGGGTCGCTTTTGAAATTGATCTGCAGGGCCGTGGTTTCAAGATCGGAACTCACCAGCAGATCCTGGTACAGGGGACTGGTCTGCAGCTCCTTTCTGGCAAGGGAGAGGTCCACATCCGGAGACGACAGGGTGCGGACATTTTTCACCAGTTCGGCAACCGGCATGGGCGGGCTTTCCAGAAGCGGCACATCCAGGATGGTGACCACCGAGGCAACACGGTCCATGTCGGCAATTTCATCGCGCAATTGGCCGATCCGGGAAAGCACTTTCTCTGACAGCAGATCCCCGGATTTCGGGCTATAGGCAATGACCAGAAAATCATCATATCCGAATCGCTCGATGATCTTCTGATAGTAAAGGTAATCCGCATTGTCCTGCTGCACCAGGGTATCGGCGGATGCTTCGATTTTCAGATCAACTGCATACCGGGCCAGCACAGCCACGGCCATTAAAATGCAGACAAGAACCAGGACCGGTCGGGCAAGCACCACACGGTCAAAAAACCGGTCAATAAGGGGCGGATCTTTTTTCATAAATATGGGTCACAATGCTTTCTGCGGTCGGTTTAGCCGTTTTCATCGGGTGGCTGGATCTCTTTGACAGCCTCAAGCAGATCCTCTGCCGTGCCGTCGGCCAGAATCTGGTCAAACTGGGATCTGTAGCTGCGGATAATGCTCACCCCGTTGATTTCCACGTCATAAACTTTCCAGGTGTCACGGGAGGAATAAAACTTATACACCATGTCCACGGTTTCATCCCCGGCCCGGACCGCCACCGGCACGTACACCTTGTTGTTCTGCTCTTTGACGGGCCGATACTCAAAAGCCGCATCCGCATCCCCGGAATACATGGAGATCTTGTCAAAATAGGAATCCTTGAGCCGGGTGACAAAACGCCGGGTGAAAGTCTCCTGCTGATCTGCCGAAAGCCCGGTCCAGTGCCTGCGGCCCAGGCTGAGCCGGGCCATGAGTTCGTAGTCAAAAACCGGATCCACGATATCCTCGATCCGGCTGGTTTTATCCGCCTCGCTGAGATCCGGGCTGTCCAAAACATCGATGACCTCGCTGATCTTTTCCTTCAGCAGACTCTGGGCACTTTTGGCCTCCACGCGGCCGTGGGCGGCAAACAGGGCCAGGCCGAAGATCAGCGCCAGGACCCATACGGTAATGCGTGCAGATTTTTTCATGTTGTCTACTCCTGGATTTTCTTTTTCCGGTTTTGTTCATAGGCATTTCGTAAAAATATATACCAGTCCACGGCATCCTGTTTCAACCGCTCGTATTCTCCCAGGTGAAGGGAGGTATAATTGATCCGGTCATAGGCGGAAATGGCAATGGATACTTCAGAGGGATCCACATAAGCCACGGGATTTAAAAACCTGTCCGGAACTTTTGACACGGCATCGCGCAGGTTGGATGGCCCCATTACCGGCAGCACCAGGTGCCAGCCGCCGCCCACGCCGTAATGCCCCAGGGTCTGGCCGAAATCCTCGGGATAGGCCTCCAGATCCATCCACCATCGGGCGGGATCGGCAAAACCGGCCACCCCCACGGTGGTATTGACCACGAACCGGGCTGTTTCCACCCCGGCCCGCCGGATTTTGAGCTGAAGCAGATTGTTGACAAACCTGAGGGGATAGCCCAGATTCTTAAAAAACCGGCCAACAGATCTGCGGGCCACAGCCGGGGTCACCTTTGCATATCCGGTGGCCGCGGGCTTGAGTACCCAGAAATAAAGCTTGTCGTTTACCCCGGTCATCCACCGGTTGTAACCGGAAAGCGGGTCAGCCACGGGTTTTGAGCCTGTTTCGCCGTCAAATTCATCAAACTCGTCAAATTCATCAAAGCCGTCGGCAGAGCCATTGGCCGAATCCCGGCCTGTCTGATCCCCCTCTGCCTGATCTGCGGCAACCGCAAAACCGGTGCGCGCCCCTCCGGCCGCAGTCTCCGAAGACTGCAAAGACGGCTGCCCCGCCCATGCAGCCAAGGCTGCTGCAAAAACAAACAGACCCGCCAGCATTGCAATCCCAATGGGCCCTTTTCCGGATTGTTTCCCGGATCTCTGATGATGCTGAACCATTGCCGATCTACTCCTTTCCTGCTTTTGCGCCTGTGTTGGCGCGTTTGGCCGTCCAGTCATGAAGGCTCCGGATTTCAGCGGCAATCTGCTGCATCTGATCCATCACCGCTTCAGCATCAAAGGAAACCAGCCGGCCGTCGTCCACAACAGGCACCCCGTTGATCACCACGTGCTGCACGTCAGCTCCGCCTGCGGCATACACAAGGTGTGAACAAATATTGTACATGGGCGTCAGATGGGGCTTATTGGTGTCAATAACTATAATATCGGCTTTTTTCCCCGGCTCCACAGAACCGGTTACCTTGCCGAGTCCCAGGGCACGGGCCGCATCAATGGTGGCCATGCGCAAAACAGTACCGGCATCCATCACCGTTGGATCCATCTGGTTGACCTTGTGAATCTTGGCGGCGGCATCCATTTCCATGAACATGTCCAGGTTGTTATTGCTGGTGGGCCCGTCTGTTCCCAGTGCAACGCAGAGTCCGGCAGCCTGCATGGCCGGCACCGGCGCAATGCCCGATGCCAGTTTCATGTTGCTTTCCGGGTTGTGTGAGACCTTGACATCATGGGCCACGAGCAGTTCAATGTCGGCCTCGGATACAGCCACGCAGTGGCAGGCCAGAAACCGCGGTGACAATACCCCGATATCCGCCAGATGAGCCACCGGACTTTTGCCATGGGTTTTGCGAATCTGCGCCACCTCCCCGGCGGTTTCAGCCACGTGCACGATCATGGGAATTTCGTGTTCTTCTGAAACTGCCGCGGCCCGCCGGAGCAGCTCCGGCGCGCAAAGATACGGGGAATGGGGTTCCACGGCAATGGTAATCAACGGATGATTGCGCCACCTGTCAATGAGCTCAAGGGTATAATCAAACCCCTTATCAATGGGTCCGTAATTGGGGGAATCAAAATCATAGAGCACCTCCCCCGCAACCGCCCGCATGCCCGCCCTGGCAGCGGCTTCAGCCACGGCGTTTTCAAAAAGGTACATATCCGCAAAGCAGGTGGTTCCTGAAAGCATCATCTCCGCGCACGCCAGCATGGCGCCGGTATAAACCCGCTCATGGCTGAGCCTGGCTTCTGCGGGAAAAATATATTCATTGAGCCAGGTCATCAGGTCCATGTCATCGGCCAGGCCCCGGAAACAGGTCATGGCCGCATGGGTATGCGTGTTGATCAGCCCGGGCATGATAATGCCGCCGTTGGCGTCAATAATGCGGGCCGCGCCCCTGATGTCGGATTTTTCCGCCGGCCCCGCGGATACGATACTGTCTCCGGATATTGCCACGGCACCGTTTTGAATCACGGTACCGCGGTCATCCATGGTCAGCACCGTGCCGTTGACGATCAGCAGATCC
This sequence comes from Desulfosalsimonas sp., assembly GCF_055149105.1. NCBI lineage: Bacteria > Pseudomonadati > Thermodesulfobacteriota > Desulfobacteria > Desulfobacterales > Desulfosalsimonadaceae > Desulfosalsimonas > Desulfosalsimonas sp. The sequence continues at coordinate 16,184 of NZ_JBSRLA010000043.1, forward strand.
GGGCTGTCCGGAGAATTCGCCATTTAAACCTCCCTGACAATACCGGATAGCAGTTCACCCAGGACAGGAGCGGATTTCTGCGCTGTTTGGATAATCGCCTCCAGGGTGGCGGCTTCCGGGCAATCCGGATCAGCAATGTTGGTGATCAAGGAAAACCCGCAAATGCGCATCCGGGCATGAACTGCGGCAATGACTTCCATGACGGTGGACAGCCCCACGGCATCCGCGCCGATCTGACGCAAAAACCGCAGTTCGGCCGGAGTTTCCAGAGACGGGCCCTTCAAACCCGCATACACCCCCTTGTGCAGATGGATTCCGGATTTTTGCGCAGCCTGCATGGCACTATTCATCAGCCCGGTATCGTAGACGGCTGACATGTCCGGAAAACGAATTCCCCAGTCTTCATTATTGGGCCCCAACAGGGGATTTTCACCGGTAAGGTTGATGTGATCGGAAATGGCCATGATATCGCCTGCGGAAAAATCCGTACAAAGCCCGCCTGCGGCATTGGTCACAATCAGGATCTCTACCCCCAGGGCCTGCATGAGCCGCACGGGAAAACAAACCCTTGGGGCGCTGTAGCCTTCATAAAGATGAAACCGGCCCTGGAGGACAAAAACACGCCTGCCGTGAATCTTTCCGAAAATCAGCCGGCCGGCATGACCCCGGACCGTGGATGCGGGAAAGTGGGGAATCCGGTCATACGGAATTTGAGCTTCCGGCTTCATGTCCACCATAGTTTCGGAAAGCCCGGTACCGGTGGTAATGCCGATGCCGGCTCCGTCCACGCCGATGCCGTCTTTCACATAAGCGGCCGCCTCTCTGACCTGCTGCCAGTAAAAATCCTTGTTTTGCTGGTCTGCCTGCAACTGAATGCCTCCTGATTCGTGTGCCGGGGATGCAAAAATGAAAAGCGCCAAAACGGTGCGCATCTTCGGTAAAACCGTATTCTTATATGGTAAAGCCCCATCCGTCAAGCCAACAATTGCCGCAGTCTGCCTCAGACTAGTTGACAGCCGGGGCGGAATATGAAAAATAATATATTTCAGATTGAATCTGCCGGCCGAATAATGTTATAGGAGCGGCTTAGTGCAGCTAAAAATTTTCGGCCGGAAACACAACCCAATGTGCCTCAACACCACATGATACGAATCGGAGCATGCAATGTTTGATGCAATACTGATGATGGGCGGACTCGGTCTGGTAACCGGTGTTGCCCTGGCCCTGGCTTCCAAGATTTTTTACGTTTATGTGGACCCCCTTGTACTGAAAGTCGACGACCTGCTGCCGGGGGCCAATTGCGGCGGCTGCGGATATCCCGGCTGCGGCCCGAATGCCGAGGCCATTGTTGCCGGCCAATCGCCGCCGGATTCCTGCGTGGCCGGCGGAGCAGACCTGGCCGAGGCCATTGCTGCGGTTCTGGGCATGACCATCGAGGCCAAGGAACCCGACATCGCTCTGCCCGGCTGCACCTACGGCCCTTCTGAGGCCGCCATCAAGTACGATTACCAGGGATTGAGCAACTGCCAGGCCGCGGCCCTGCTATACGGCGGAATGAAAGTATGCCGCATCGGCTGCCTGGGCCTGGGTTCCTGCATGCATGCCTGTCCGTTTGACGCCATCAGCATGAGCGACCGCGGTCTTCCGGTGGTGGATGAAGAAAAGTGCACCGGCTGCGGAACCTGCGAACGGGTTTGTCCCAAGCACATCATCAAGCTTTCCTCCGTGACCCGCCGAATTCTGCGGGAATACACCACGGACGACTGCACCACCCCGTGTCAGCGAATGTGTCCGGCCGGAATCAATATCAGTGACTATATAGAGCGTGTCTCCCGGGGAGATTATTCCGGGGCCGTGCAGATCATCAAGGAACGAAACCCGTTTCCCACGGTTATCGGCCGCATCTGCCCGCGGCCCTGCGAGGACGCATGCCGCCGAAACCTTATTGACGAACCCGTGGCCATCAATTATCTGAAACGCTATGCTGCGGACGTGGAAATGGAGCAGCAGAAACACTCCCAGCCCTATTGCGCGCCCGGCACCGGACGGCAAACCGCGGTGATCGGCGGCGGGGTGGAGGGCCTGTCCGCAGCGTTTTTCACCGCACGCCTGGGCCACAGCCCCACGGTTTTCGAGGCATCTGATAACCTGGGCGGGCTTTTGCGCACCGCCATTGCCGGCTACCGCCTGCCGCGCACCGTGCTGGACTGGGATATCCAGGGGGTCGCCGAACTGGGCGTTTCCTTTAAAACCGGCATGACCATGGGCCGGGACTTCACTCTTGCATCTTTGCTCAAACAGGATTATGAGGCCGTGCTGCTGGCTTCCGGCGGATGGGACAGCCGCCTGGAACGCGGTACATCGACCCGGGCCGAAGAGCCGATACCCGGCGTATTTCTGTTAATCGAACTGCTGCGCTCCGGGCTCGACAACAAGTACCAGATCCCGGTCACCGCTGATGTGGTCATTGCCGGCGGTGCGCCCCTGGCGGAAAAAGCGGTTCACACCTGCAAGCACCTGGGAGCGGAAAACATCACCCTGGTATTCAATGAATCCCGGGAAAAAACCGATCTCTCAGATGAACAAATTCAAAAGCTGGAAAAAGCCGGGGCTGAAATTGTTTTCAACGCCGCCATCACCCGGCTCACAGGACTGGAAAACCGCCTGGAATCCATTGAATACACAGACACCCGCTCCGGCCAGAGCTTTGTGACATCCGCCCAAACGCTTGTCATCGATGCCGGCCGCCTGCCGGAGATGATTTTCCGAAAAACCCCGCAGCCGGAGCAGGATGAATCCGCGCCTGAACCGGATCCAAACGCACCAGTACAATGGGAAGGCATTCAGCCCTACAAAAACCCGATCTACAGCGAGGAAAAAGGTCTGCTGTCGAAAAATGACCCCATTACCGACTACAGCGCGGCCATCCGTGCCATTGCCGGCGGGCGGCGGGCTGCGTCCTCTGTGCACAAAATCATGTACAACATGGACCTGGGGCTGGCCGAAAAGGTGATTTCCGCGGGTTCAATACTGCAGACCGTCACGCACATTGAAAATGCGGAAAAATCCCCCCGGCATATCATGCCCGCCTGCGACCCCTCGGAGGTTCCGGGGAAATACCCGGAAGTGGAACTGGGGTACTCGGAAACAGACGCCCGGGCCGAAGCAGACCGGTGCCTGCGCTGCGGGATTATCTGCTACAAGGATTAAACATGGCCAGGGAAACAGGAGTGGTCACTCAGATAAAAGGGGCAAACGCCCTTGTCAAAACCCAGCGGGCCGCGGCCTGTGACGGGTGTTCGGAAAAAAGCACGTGTCACAGCTTCGGCGGAAGCCGGGAAATGGAAATCGAGGCCCTCAACCCGGCAAAAGCCTCGGTGGGCGATACAGTGACCATCGAATTCGGCACCGGCGGGATGCTCAAGCTTTCTCTGCTGCTTTATATCTTTCCCATTGCCGCCCTTCTGGCCGGGGCGATCATTGGCAATCAGACGGCTTCCGCCTTTGGGGTGGATGCTTCCATATTTTCGGCTGCAGTGGGATTTACCGCATTGTTTGCATCCCTGGCAGTGCTGGTGAAACTGGAAAAAAAGGCCAGGCAGTCCGACCGTTACAAGCCCAGCATCATCGCGGTAAAACGCAAAGCCGAGCATCAGGCTGCGGCCAAATGCGAACACTGCCCGTAAATCGTTGTTTTGGATAACGGCCGCGCTTTTACCTGCCCATGATTTTTTCCAAAATCAGGCGCGTGACCAGATATGTGGGCTTGATGCCCTCTTCTCCCATACTGCCCGAAGCCAGGGTCTGCCCGCTTTTCAATGGATTGTCAGAGGCATAATAGGCATACATCACCTTGAGGTCCGAAGACACGTGCCCCCGAATAAAGGCCGCGTTAATGGCCCGCTGGTAATGACCGCCCTCCATTTCCAGGCCCACGGCCTTCCATGACGAATCCTGGAATTTTTTAAGCACGTAGCGGTTCTGCAGGGAAGTACCCAGCACGGTAATGATGGGGCCGGTATAGATTTGCACGGAATCATCATCAAAATCCGCCTCGGTCAGATCATTGCAGATCATGTAATTATGCGGGGTGCCTTCGAGCACATGGGCGGTGGCCAGCATGATATCGCCCTTTTGCCCGGGCAGAATGCCGGCCTTGCCGATCACGGAAACCGACCTGGCATTGAGGGCGCACTGCTCTCCGTTTTCTTCCCAGGGATAAAGCAGTTCATCAAGGATTTCAAAAGCCTGTTCACCGAACGCATAATCCATCACCAGGATCACGGGTTGTTGTTTTTCGATATAATCGGCATCCAGGGCAATGGCCGGATGCCTGGGCAACCGGGCCATTGCGGGTGCGTCAATGATCCTGCAGTCGATCTGGGAACCACTGTCATCGGGCAGCATGTGGCATCCGTGTTTTGTGGCAAACGCTTCCACCTGGGCTGTTTGATCCCGAATGGTGCGGATAAAGTCGTATAAATCCGGATCATCGGCAACCCGCTCTTTTTGGCCCACAGCGGCATACCCATACAGCAAATTGACCACACTGTGCTGATTGGCGCTGATGATATGCAGGGGGCGTTTTTCCAGGCCGATATCACAAAGGGATTTTTTGATATTGGCCGCCCAGTTGCGCGCATGGGTCCGGTTTAATATCTGGGCGCTCAATGAGGGCGGAAAATGGACGGTCACGGCATTGTCCAAACTCTGCACTTCCTCGTCCACGCACTTTCCCATGCTGTGGACAATCTGAAACAGGCCGCTGTTGGAATTGGACCGGCTGCGGCTTTTCTCAAGGTTTGCGTAAGTGTCCTTGGTTTCATCAAAGGTCCGGCCCAAAAGCAGGCTCAGGTTCCACAATGCCTGATCCAGGTCTCTTCCGCAAATGTCATCAATGCAGTCCGCATGCTTTTCCAGTTCCCGCCACTCGGTGGTGATATTGCCGTAGTCATCGCGCATCTTGCTCTGCACCTTTTTGGCCTCCACATGCAGAAACGTAATATGGGTCATGATGTCGTAAATCTCGCTTTGTCCCCGGGTGATGACAAAACTCATCTCTGTTGGACTGATGCGAAATGAAATCCGCCGCCGTTTCAGGGGCTGAATTTTTTCAAAACTGGCATCCGCTGCATCCTGGCGTCCTGTCATTACAATGCGGTGGCAGGCCTCAATGCCCCTTGGCAGGCGGTCAATAACGTATTCCAGCCCTTTTAACTCAATTGTGCGGGAATCGCTGATGGACCCGTAAATCTCCGGGCTCAGGGTTCGCAGGGCGCTTTCCAGCGTGCTTCCGGTGCGGCCGCCCATGCGGTAATAGCCCCGCAGCAGAGCCGCATCTGCGATGGTTTTGAAGGTTCGTATGGCCAGCCGCGATTTATCGGCCAGGGAATAATCCATGTAAGTGTTGCTCTCCAGGGTCATGCTTTCTCCGGGATGATTAAAGGGGGTAGGTGTAAATTTTGTTTTCAAAATTATACACGATCAACTCTTTTTCCGAGCGCTTGATCACATGCTCGGGCAAAAGCGGCACCTTTCCCCCGCCGCCGGGCAGATCGATCATGTATTGGGGTATGCCCATTCCGCCGATACGCCCGCGCAGGGACTCGATAACGGAAAGACCGACTTTTGCAGGCACCCGGAAATGGGCCGTGCCCCGGATGGGGTCCGGATGGTGCAGATAATAGGGGCGAATCCGGGCGGTGAGCAGTTTGCGCATCAGGTCGGTCATGATCGCGGGCGAATCATTGACACCGGCCAGCAGCACGGTCTGGGATCCCAGGGGAATGCCGGCATCGGCCAGCAGCGCGCAGGCGCTCCGGGCGGCAGGGGTGAGTTCATCGGGATGATTGAACTGGATATTGACAAAAAGGGGATGAAACCGGGCCAGCCCCCGGGCGAGATCCAAAGTGATGCGCCGGGGAAGCATCCCGGGCATGCGGGTATGAATCCGGAGGCATTCCACATGGCGGATACTGCGGATACGCGCCAGGATGGAAAAAAGCCGGTCATCTTCGAGCATCAATGGATCGCCGCCCGAAAGGATCACTTCCTTTACCCCGGGCGTGCGGGCGATATAGTCCAGCCCCGCCTCTATGGTCTCCGGGCTGACCGGAGCCCGGCCGCCGACCTCTCGCTTGCGCATGCAATGCCGGCAGTATACGGCGCATTGGCCCGAAACCAGAAACAATACCCGATCCGGATACCGGTGAACAATGCCCGGCACCGGGGACTGCTTTTGCTCACACAGCGGGTCGGCATCTGCCAGCGATGTTTCTTCCAGTTCGGCCGGATCCGGCACCAGCTGCCGGAAAACCGCCCGGCTTCCGCCGGCGATAAGCCCGAGGGCATAGGCATTGATGCGGGCGGGATATTGATCCATCACCCGGCTGACAAGATGTTCATTGACATTGAGATGCGCGGCCAGGTCTCTGGCCCTGCAAAGGCTCCGGGAAATCATTTCCTGCCAGGACAAACCGGGGGATGCAAGCGTCATTCAGCTAAGCCCCGGCCCGTGGATCCGGGCTCCGCAGTCCGGACATTGATTGTTTTCCACCCGGTTTTCCGCCACTGCAAAACCTCTTCTGGAAATCACGAAAGCATGGCATTTCGGACAAAACGTATTCTCAAAGGCCTCTCCGGGAACATTTCCGGTATAGACATATTTCAGGCCCGCATCCATGCCGATTTGCCTTGCTTTTCGAAGGGTTTCCACGGGTGTGGACGGCCGGTCAGTCAACCGGTACGTGGGATGAAACCGGCTGATGTGCCAGGGGGTCTGAGTCCCCAGTTCGTCTGCGATAAACCCGGCCAGATCCTTTAACTCCGCGTCTGCGTCGTTTAACCCCGGAATCAGCAAAGTGGTGATCTCCAGAAACACACCGTTTTCCCGAAGTTTTTTCAGGGTTGTGAGCACATGCCGGAGCCTGGCCGAGCAGTATTTTTTGTAAAACTCCTCTGTAAAAGCCTTTAAATCCACATTGGCCGCATCCAGATACGGACTGATCATATCAACGGCCTCGGGGGTCATGTAGCCGTTGGTGACAAACACGTTGGCAATGTTTTTTTCCCGTGCCTGCCGGGCCACTTCCAGGGCGAGTTCAAAAAAAACCGTGGGTTCCGTATAGGTATAAGCAATGGAGCGACTTCCCGTAAGCTCGGCCTCCTCCACAATCTGTTGAGGGCTTAAGGCCTTGCCCATGATCCGGCCCTGGTAATCTGTGGCCATATGCGCGATATCGGCGTTCTGACAGAATTTGCACCGGAAATTGCAGCCCACGGTGCCGATGGAGTAAACCAGGCTGCCGGGATAAAAATGAAACAGCGGCTTTTTTTCTATCGGGTCCACGTGCCTGGCAATGATCCGGTCATAAACCAGGGTGACAAGGGTTCCCCCCTGATTTTCCCGGACATTGCAAATGCCCCTGGCCCCATCCTTGATGGAGCACCGGTGGTGACACAAATTGCAGACCACCTTGCTGTCGCCTGCGTGGTCATATAACAGCGCTTCCATAATTTATCTTCCTCCTGAAACCTGCATTAGATTGCTTCCTTATAAATTCTGGTAGCGCGGTTTGTAAATGTCAATTTTGGATTTTTTGATTGCCGTAGTCCCTGGACCAGCCGGCTACCTGTTCATTGGATGCGGCGATCTGATTAACCTTGCATCTCAATGTCAGGGGCGAAACCTGGAACCTTGGAACCGGATCGGCCACAATACCCGCAAAACCGCCAAACGGGCTGTATTGAACAAGCCGCAGGGACTCCAGCCGATTCAGCACGACTGATACCGCAACCGGAAACTGTAAAACAGTGCGCCAGTGCACCGGCACCTGGCCAAGCATGGTGTAAAAGGCCCGGCGAACCTCGCTGATACTCAAAAAACGGGCCCGGGAATAAACCGAGTTTCTGAACAACCGTGCCATTCGGCAACGCAGCGCGTAACCGGAATGCCGGTTTAAAATACCCACAAACACCCGGTCTTTGGCCACCCGGCAGGCCTCTTCCAGGGCACGCCCCGGGTCGTCGCAAAACTCCAGGGTCAGAAACAAAATTGCATAATGAAAGGAATTGTCTGCAAACGGCAGGTCTTCAGCATATCCCTGGTACAAATCCACCGGATTTCCGAGGCGCTGACCGGCATAGTCGAGCATGGCGGGCGAAGGGTCAATGCCGGTGAGTTCAATGCCTTTGTTTAAAAACGACTCCAGACTGGCGCCGGTTCCGCAGCCGATATCCAGCAGGCGCCGGACCGGCACAGGACGCAGCATCTCCATCATCACGCGGGTTTCAAGTTCCAGGACCCTGCGATTTTTTTCCATTGCCAGCCATTTTTCGTAACGGGCCGCATCCTGATGATCAAACACATAGCTCATGGGGCTCTTTTATGGAAAAATCGATAAAATCGCAATACCCTTTCACTCTCCGGGCCGCGGTTAGATCATGGAATTGAACCGAATACCCACCCCATCGGCGCTGGTGCGGGCGATTTCCCCGTTAAACTTGACATTTCGGGTGCTGTTGGGGTGGGCAAACGACAGGGTTACCTCCTGGCCCCGGCCAAGCCGCTTGAGGTCTGATTCCAGGATTTCCACAAAAGCGCCGCCCTGGCTGACATTTTTCATGTTTCCGGCAAAAACCTTGCCGCCTGCGGAAAACTGTACGGATTCGGCATGAGGCTGCCGCAGAAATCTGCGCCTGGCGGAATTTTTCCGTGACTTTAATTCCGCAGCCAGATCCCGCTGATTTTCCGGCGGCAGACTCAATACCAACATCACCAGTTCGGCTGCCAGAGGAGACAGCCGATAATCCTTCTTCAGTTTTTCAAACTCACCCATGGCTCTGCCCTCTCTTATATGATTTGGACTTTGTTTATCTTTTCCACCTGGTTTTATTATTGTTATTCTTTTACCCGATTGCAACCGGCAAATCCAATCTTTTTCCGGCAATGCCCGGAAATAAACAAACAGAGATCAAGGCGCCCGGCCATCATGCAAAAAACCTTTCCCCCATCTTGCCTCAAAAGATGCCCCGGGGCCCACCCGGCCGGAAAAAAACTTGATTCCCGCAGCGATCCGTGTGAATTTTCCGAAATCAGAAAAAAACAAAAACAACACCCGCCAAAGCCGGGTTACGGATTTGAAAAGGAAAGGATAAAACAGCCCCATGACAAGCCTGGAACCCAAAATCACCCCGAAGCATTATCATCTGCGCCTGCAGCCGGATCTGAAGCGCCTGGATTTTTCAGCCATAGTAACCCTTCAGGCCGTGGCCGAACAATCTGTTGATGTTATTGAACTCGACGCCCTTGACCTGGCTGCCTGGTCCTGCCGGGTCCGCACAGATGAAAAGTGGAGCACATGCCGGTTTTGCGTTGACCCCGCCCTGGAAAAAATCCGCATCCACCTGCCGGAAAAAATCTTTGGTGAAATCGAAATCCAGATTGATTATTACGGCCGGATCAACTCTCAGATGGCGGGATTTTACCACAGTACCTACCGGCATGCAGGCGGCAGCGAAAAAATCGCGGTCACCCAGTTCCAGGAGTCAGACGCCCGCCGGGCCATTGCCTGCATGGACCATCCCCTTTACAAGGCGGATTTCACCATTGAAATGATTGTTGACAAGGAAATAACCGCCATTTCCAACATGCCCCCTGCCTCCGAGAACCCGGAGCCAGGAGGCCGGAAACGGGTCATTTTTGAAACCACGCCGGTGATGTCCACCTACCTTGTGTTTTTCGGCATGGGCCGGTTTTCCGTGATCACCGATGAACTCGACCGGCGGGTGCGGGCCGCGGTGCTGCCCGGCATGGCGGAAAATGTGCGCTACGGGCTGGCCTTTGCCAGAAAGGCCTTGAAATACTGCGAGACCTGCTTTGCTTCGCCCTACCCGCTGCCCAAGCTGGATCTGATCGCAGTGCCCGACTTTGCCTTCGGGGCCATGGAAAACTGGGGGGCGATTACCTTCCGGGAAAACCTGCTGCTGTTTGATCCGGCCAACACGGCGGTAGACGGTGAAGAACGGATCTGCGAGGTCATTGCCCATGAAATCGTCCACCAGTGGTTCGGCAACCTGGTGACCCCGGCGGACTGGAAATTTTTGTGGCTCAATGAAAGCTTTGCCACGTTTTACGGATACCAGGTGGTGGATGCCCATCACCCGGACTGGCAGGTCTGGGAGGAGTTCGTGGAATCCCAGAGCGCAGCGGCCTTAAACCGTGACAGCCTTCGGGAGACCAGTGCCATTGAAATCTCCGGGGGAAGCCATGTGGTGATCAACAGCGCCACCGCCCCGATCATCTATTCCAAGGGCGCCAGCATCCTGCGCCAGATCCGCGGCTACATGGGCGAAAACGAGTTTGAAGCCGGCCTGCACCGCTACCTAGCCGGCCATTCCGGCGGATGTGCGGGCAGCAGCGACATGTGGACGGCCATGGAATCCGCATCCGGAAAACCCATCAGACAAATCATGGAACAATGGGTCCTGCAGCCGGGCCATCCCCTGATCACGGCCAAACAGACAAACGGCCGTCTGCACCTGTCCCAGAAGCGGTTTTCCTACCTGCCGGCAACCGGCGCCCAAAACCAGACATGGCCTGTTGCCTTAATCATCCGGTGGTTTGACAAGTCCGGGGCCGACCGCACGACCACGGCCCTAATGGAAGCCCCGGAGATGGAAATGGAAATGGATCGCGATGTCTATGCTTATAAAATCAATGATCTGCAGACTGGATTCTACCGCACCCGTTATAAAGACACCCAAAACATGGACCGGCTGGCGGCCATGTCCGCGGCCAAAACCCTGCCGGCCATTGACCGCTGGGGCCTGGAAAACGACCTGTTTGCCCTCATGATTGCCGGAGATACGGATCTGCCCGCATACCTGGATTTTCTGGAGAAAACCGGAACCGACACAGACCCCCTGCCCCTGTCCGCCAAAATGGGCCATCTTCACGACCTGATGATTGCCGCTGACGGATCCGCCGGACAGGCCGTGATTTCTGCCGCAACCCGGTATATGCGCCAAGCCTTTGATACCCTGGGCTGCCGCCCGGAAAAAGACGAGCCCCACGGAAGGCTGCGGGTCAGAAACAATCTTTTCTGGCACGCGGCCGTGCTCGGGGTTTCCGGGCCGGTATCAACCGCCGCCAGCGAATTTGAAAACCTCCGGGACCAGGGCCGGGTTCATCCCGACATTCTGCGGGGGGTGATGCAGGCAGCGGCCTGGCAGGGGGATGAAAAAACCTTTGCATGGATTGTGGAGCGCATGGAAAACACGGATTCCGAGCAGGACCGGCTCAACTGCCTTCGGGCTTTGGGATGCTTCCGCCGCCCGGAGCTTGTTGAAAAGGCCCTGGCCCTTGTCCTTGACCGCGTGCCGGATAAAAACAAGTTCGTGCCCGTGGCCCAGATGGCCCGCAATCCGGCGGCCATCCCCCTGCTCTGGGACTGGTATACAGGAGCGGAAAAAATTTTAAACAATATCCATCCCATCATCCACGAACGCATCATCACATCCGTGGTGCCGGCAGGGGGTCTGGAGCACGCAGATGCCGTGGTTGAGCATTTCAATCAACGCATGGCCGAAAATCCGCCGGCGGCAGACGCCATTGCAATGGCTTTGGAAAAACTCGAAGTCAACCTTCAGATCCGGCGGCAGGCGGCTGCATCATTTGCCTGACCCTGTGGGCCGCCCGGTGCATGTCATCTAAAATCATGTAAAAACAGGGCACCAGGATCAGGGTCACGAGGGTGGCAAAAAGCACCCCGAATCCCAGGCTGATGGCCATGGGAATCAAAAACCGCGCCTGGAGACTTTTTTCCAGCAGCATGGGGGTAAGGCCCCCAAAAGTGGTCAACGAGGTAAGAATCACGGCCCGGAAACGCACCTTTCCGCCCTGGATCACCGCCTCGTGCACTTCAAGGCCGTCTGTGCGAAAATATTCATTGATCCGGTGAACCAGGACCAGGGAATCATTGACCACAACCCCGGCCAGGCCCACCATGCCGAAAAGGCTGATCACGCTGATGTCAAACCCCATGAGCAGGTGGCCCATGGCTGCGCCCACCATGCCGAAGGGAATGGCCAGCATGACCATAAACGGCTGGGTAAAGGAGCGAAACGGCACGGCCAGCAGGGCGTAAATGCAAAACAGGGCAATGATAAAGCCCTTTTGCACATCCGCCAGGGTTTCGGCCTGTTCCTGGCCTTCGCCCTCGATGGTGTACCGCAGGCCCGGGTAACGGTTTTCAAGCCCGGGCAGAAACCGCTCTACCAGGTCAGTGCGAACCTCGTTGGCGTTGGTGATCTTTTCGTTGACATCCGCCATGACCTTGACCACCCGCCTTCGCTGGGCCCGTTCAATGCTGGCATAGCCCTGGTCCATGGTGACCTCCGCCACCTGGGAAAAAGGCACCTCATGGCCGGCAGGGGTCCGGATTCGCATCTGCTCCACATTGTCCAGGGACACCCGATGCGTTTCGGGATAGCGCACCAGGACCTTGACCTCGTTTCTGTCCCTTTGAAACCGCAGGGCCTCTGCCCCGTAAAAGGCATGGCGGACCTGCCGGGCCAGGTCCCGGAGCCTTAAGCCCAGGTTGGCGGCCTCGGGCTTTAAGGCCAGCTGCATTTCCATCTTGCCCGGCAAGAAACTGTCAGTAATGTCAAAAACCCCGGAAAACCGCTCCAGTTCCCTTTTCAGTTCGTCTGCTGCCTCCAGCAGCAGATCGTGATCCGCCATGGACAGATGCACTTCCACGGGGTTGCCCGCGCTGTGGATCTCACTTTTGAACACCAGGGATTCGGCATCCGGGATCCGGCCCACCCGGTCGCGCCACTGATTGTTTAACACAAGGGCGCTGATCTCTCTTTTTTCACCTTCCAGGACCTGAACAAACACATGGGCCAGGTGCCCGCCGGAATCGCCCACACCCCCCCTGTCACCGAACTGGGCGCCGATCACCGATGCGGTATGATCCAGCAGCGGCGGCGCATCGGCCGGCCGATCCGCGTCATGTTCGGCCAGCAGATCCTCTGCGGTTTTCTCCACCTGGCGCACCACTTCAACGGTTCTTTCCATGGGCGTGCCCACGGGCATGGTGATCATGCACTGCAGCACGTCGCCTTCCACCTTGGGGAAAAATACAAACTTGAGCGTGCCCGCAGACCACAGGCCGAACGTGAGCAGCAGTAGCGCAAGGCTTGCGGCAATGGTGGCATAGCGCCACCGGATGCAGGCTTCCACAGCCCGGTGATAGGGCCCGGACACAATCCAGTTGAGCAGCCGGGTCATGCGCTTGGGTTTTTGCCGCCGGCCCGAGGCCCGGCTCCTTGCCAGATGGCAGGGCAGGATCAACAACGATTCCACCAGCGAGCCCAGCAGCACCAGGATCACCACAATGGGAATGTTTCGCATGAAATTGCCCATGGTGCCCCCGGCAGTGAGCAGCGGTGCAAAGGCCACCATGGTGGTGAGAACCGAGAAAATCACGGGCCGGCCAACTTCCAGTGTACCTTCCACGGATGCCGCCAGCCGGCCCATTCCCGCTTCCTGCCTTCGAAACACATTTTCGCCCACGATAATGGCGTCATCCACCACGATACCCAGCACCATAATAAAGGCAAACAGGGAAATCATGTTGATGGAAACATCATTATAGGGCAAAAATATCAGGCCGAATGCAAAACTGATGGGAATGCCAAGGGTCACCCAGAAAGCCAGGCGCACGTTTAAAAACAGGGCCAGAAGCAGGCTGACCAGGATCAGGCCGAAAAACATGTTTTTTCCCAGCAGCTGGATCCGGCTTTTTAAAATCGTGGACATATCCTGGTAGTAGTCAATGCCTGCCCCGTGGGGCAGGCCGGGCCGGATCTGGGCCACATAATCCCTGACCTTTTTGGCCACATCCAGGGCGCTCTGGTCGGCCACCCTGTAGACATTGATAATGGCCGCGGGCTTCCCCTGAAACCGGGAGGCCATGTCCACATCCGCAAACCCCTCCTTGATTTGCGCGATCTGTCCCAGGGTGATCCGGGTCCCGTCTGAACTGGTAATCACCGGAATATCACGGTATTCACCGGCATAATAGCGCCTTCCCTTGGCCCGGATCAGCACCTCGCCTTCTTCGGCCTTAACACTGCCTGCCGGCAAATCCAGGCTGCTCTGCGCCACGGTGTCAGCCACGGATCCCAGTGTCAGGCCGTATTTGCGAAGGGTCTGCTCGGAGATCTCCACATGGATCTCATTGTCCCGCACGGCTGCCACATCCGCCTGGGTCAGGCCGGACAGATTGGTCAGATCGTCTTTTATGCCCTGGGCCAGTTCTTTTAAGGTCAGCTCGGGGATATCGCCGTAAACCGCCACGCTGATCACCTGGATCCGGCGGGTGAGCTCCCGCACCTCCGGCTCCTCGGCTTCATCGGGAAGGGTGGTGATCCGGTCGACCTCGGATTTAACATCATCGAGCAGCTTTTTGATGTCCCAGCCGCTCATGACCTCGATGGTGACCCGTCCCATGCCTTCCATGGCCACGGAATCGATGCGCTTGATGCCCTCGATGCCGGCCACGTTTTCCTCAATGCGCCGGACCACGCCCTCTTCCACCTCCGCCGGCGAGGCCCCTGGGTAGGCCACGGTAACACTGACCCGGTCGAGTTCTGTTTCCGGAAAAATCTCGAGCTTGATGTCCATGGCAATAACAATACCGGCCACCAGGATAAAGAACATCAGCAGGTTGGCGGCCACATGATTGCCGGCAAACCAGGCAATCATGCTTCTCATGACTTGTCCTTTCCGCCGGTTTGAACATCCTGCACCTTCATACCATCTGTGACGGCTTTTAACACAGACACGGCCACATGCTCGCCGGAATTGAGCCCGGAGCGCACCACAGCGCCCCGGGAATCAAGGTGTGCCAGATCAATTTTGCGGATATAGAGCCGGCTTTCTTTTGGATTTACCGCCCAGACAATGTCCTGCTCCCGCAGCGCCGCCCGGGGAATGATTGCCGCATCCCGGATTTTGCGCCCAAATACGGTCACTTCGGCAAACTGACCCGGGGCCAGGGGCGGATTTGTGGCAAAGGGGTCGTCCACGCGGATGACCACGCTGACCATGCGGGTGTTTTCATCGATTTTTCCCTGGGCCCGGACAACACGGCCGTTTCTCACAATTTTTGCACCCGCGGTCCCGGCAGTGACAGCAGCCTGAGAGCCCTGTTTGCGGTCGGTGGTAAAGCCGGGCACATCAAACCACTGAAGTGCGCTGCTCTCCATGGGAACCACGATTTCCACGGCTGCGGTGGCATACACCGTGGCCAGGGACTGGCCCGGGGTAACATACTGGCCCGTATCCGCCTGCTCGCTGCTGACCCGGCAGTCAAACGGGGCATAAATCCGGGTGCGGGCCAAATCCAGACGGGCTCTTTCAAGACCGGCGCGCTGGGCTTCGAGCTGGGCCCGGGCGGCCTCGAGCTGGGGTTTTTTGGCCACAAGGGGCGGAGCCGGGGTATCCGGATGGAGGCTTTGCCATTCACTGACCGCGGCTGCGCTGTCTTCAACCGCACTCTGGTAATTGCTCCTGGCCTGCTGCAGCCCGGCCCGGGCCTGGGTGACGGCAATCTCATAATCCGCATCGTCGATGCGCAGCATGAGCTCATCTTTTTCAAAGCTTCCGCCGTTGACCAGATTCGGCGACACCTCCATGACCTTGCCGCTTACCTGGGGCACAATCTGAACCTCTGCCAGGGGACGGACGGTGCCTTCACCGGAAAGCGTCATGTCCAGATCCCCGATGGAAACCGGCACCGTGCGCACAATGGGCAGCGGAATTTGCACCTCCTGTCTTGCCGGGGCCTGACGGACGGACTTGAGCAACAGGTATCCGGCCGCACCCGCGGCAATAATGGCCAGGGCCAGCACTCCATGAACAATGATTCGGATTTTCTGCGTCATGAATTTTTCCTGTGAAATTGAATTTGGTCCCAGCCCCCGCCCAGGGCCCTGTGCAGCTCCACCCGATTGCGGAAAATGGCGTATTGCGCCTCCACCAGGTCAAGCTGTGCCTGAAAACTGGCCTGTCGGGCATCGAGCACGTTGATATAGGAGACAAGGCCCCGCTGGTAACGATTTTCGGCCGAATCCAGGGTAGCCCCGGCCTCGGAAACAAGGCTTTGCAGCCGTCTGTGCTGCTCGATTAGCTGCTGACGGGATAAAAGCGCATCTTCCACTTCAGCCAAAGCATCCAGCACGGTTTTGGCATAGACCGCCTCCTGCTGCCGGTACCGGGCCAGGGCCTCCTGCTCTGCTGCGGCCCGCCGGCCCGCATCAAACAAGGGCTGGAATGCCCCGGCGGCGATCTGCCAAAGCTGGCTGGCCGGATCCAGCAGGGTGTCGAACTGGTCACTGGTATAACCGAAACTGCCGGTAAGGGTTATCTGCGGCAGCCGGGCGGCTCTGGCCACGCCGATGCGCGCGCAGGCCGCCTCAAGGGCGGCTTCCGCCTCCCGGATATCCGGCCGCTGCTCCAGCAATTGGGCGGGCAGGCCGGCGGGCACCGGGGGCAGGGATGGAAATTTTCCGGCAGGGCCTGGTTTCAGGATTTTTGGATCCGGATACCGCCCCTGCAAAACCGCCAGGGCGTGTGCGGCCTGACCCCGGGTTCGGACCAAAGCCGGCAGCTGCGACCGGGCCCGGGCAAGGGAACGCCTGATCTGGTGAACATCGAGAACCGAAACCAGGCCCCTTTCATAACGTCTTTCCACCAGCTCCCGGTTTTGCTCGTAGGCCGCCACCAGATTCCGGGTCAGTTCGATCTGTTCCCGGAGGGATCGGATCTGCAGATAAAGGTTCACGGTTTCCGCCACCAGCGACTGCACCACTGTGCGGCGGTTTTGTCCGGCAGCCAGCAAATCTGCCCGGGCCGCCTCGGATGCACGGGCCAGCCGACCCCACAGATCCAGCTCAAAACTGGCAGGCATGGAAAGGGAATAGGTATCTGTCTCCACAGACACCCGCTGACCGGAAAAAGGTTCCACGACATTTTGCTGCTGGCGGGAACGGCTGGCATTGAAATCCAGGGACGGATAGCGGTCCGCCCCAATCCGGGTCACGGCCGCCCGGGCCTCCATGACCCTGGCGGCAGCCCGGACAATGTCAGGATTGTGAAACACCACCTGCATGACCGCCTGGTTCAGATATGGATCATCAAAAGCCTCCCACCACCGGTGCAAATCCGCAGGTACTGCAGTTTGTTCGCCGGTATCCGACAAAAAGCGCTCCGGCATTTCCATGCCCGGATCGGGCCGTGTATAATCCGGTCCCACTCGCATGCAGCCCGGGCCGCAAAACCCAAAAGCCAGCGCGCATGCCAGCAGGCATAACAAAACCCGGTTCATTTACTTCTCCTGGTTTAAGGCTTGTATACCGTTTAAGCAAAAGGCCGTGATATGGGCCACCAGGTCTGATTTAAAGTCCTGGTCGTATTTCCGGTGCAAAATTTCGGTTACCGCAGGCCGGGCCAGAAAAAAATACAGCACCACGCCCAGCATGCTCAGAATATAAATTTCCAGCTGCTCATCATCTACTTCCCGGTGGAGACAGGCCTGTATCAGTGTTTTGATTTCCCGGATATAGGGCCGCATCACGTTTTCCACAATCATGCCCAGAGCCTGGCCGGAATCAGACAATTCCCGCTGCATGAGCTGGATGTGGTTGCGGCGTTCTTCGTCCGTCCAGGGCCCTTCCAAAAAGGCCCGGGCCATGGCCGCAATCACATCACTTAACCCGGGGGCCTGCAAACCGGCCAGTGCCGCGGCAAAGCTCTGCTGCAACCGCATGGCCCGGCTGGCCCACCGCTCCTGAAAAACGGCCATGTAAAGGCCCTGCTTGCTGACGAAATGATAATTCACCCCGGCCACGTTGCATTCTGCAGCAGCGGTGATCTCCCGGACGCTGGTCCCTGCAAAGCCTTTTTCAGCAAACAGCCGCTCTGCCTGGTCCAGCAGGCGTTTGCGGGTATTGTCTTCCATAGCCGTCATGGGCTTCTCCTGTTGCTCTGCCGACTGAATGCCGGCAGAAAATAATTTAAACACCTGTATAAAACAATCGTTTGAATGTCAAAGAAAAAAAAGCAAACCTGCCCTGCTGTTTATCCGCGAATTCCGGATCACCTGCCGCTGACCGGGAACAGCGGTAAAACGGAAACTTTGTTTACATCTGAAAAAATTCATATTAATTTATTCGATGGCGCCGTAAAAAGTTCAATATCTGTGTTACGCGCGATTTCTCAGAATTTCACGTACGGATAAGTACGCTGCATTCTTCGAAATCGCGCAAGCCTTGATCTTGAACTTTTTACGGCGCCATCTGA